>JASFVG010000454.1:0-3980 GCA_050049955.1 Anaerolineae bacterium
GTCCACAGCGTGGATCACGTCGCCCCTTCGCAGGCCCGCGTCCTCTGCCGGGCTATCGGGATCCACCGAGAGGACTGTGACCTTCCGCAAGGCCTCGGGGGTCGCCCTTTCGAACCACTCCGATTCGGGGTCCAAACGCGGTACCCACCGAGGGAGGTCCGGCATAGGGATCGGAAGCCGGTGCAGTGTCGGAGCATAGGCCACTCCGAGATAGGCTATCCCCTCCTTCTCGGGATGCTCTCCCAGCTCGACTGTTATTTCTCGCGGCTCGTCGTCCGCCGACGATTCCAGCTTCAGCGTCACTCGATCGCCAGGTTCGTGCGCGGAGATGGCATCAACCACTGTCAGTCCATCCTTCAGAGTCACGCCATCGACAGCCAGGATGACGTCGCCCACGGCCAGCCCTGCCTCTTCGGCCGGGCTCCCCTCAACCACCTCGGTGATAAGAGCCCCCCCGTCGGCAGCGATGTCTAGTTCTCGGTGGATGGTGACGCCCTCCTGCATGGGGCAGCATGGGATGACGCCTAGGAATGCCCGGTCCCCTTGCTCGCCGAGCGACGTTCTCAACCGGCGTTCCTCGTCCCCGTGCAGGACCAGTACCTCCACCTCGTCGCCAGGTTCCACTTCTTCAAGCGCATCCCTCAGGTCCCGATGTGTAACGATGGTCACGCCGTTCAGCGCAAGGAGGATGTCACCGCGTTCCACGCCAGCCCTGGCCGCTGGACCGTCGTCGACCACTCCCCCAATGACGATGCCTTCCTCGTCATCGGCGCTCGCCGCTCTTGCCGGTAGAGCAAGGGAGACGTCGGCGGACAGAGGATAGATCCGATCGCCGCCCTGCGTCAGCGCAAACGCCGCGCCGCCGACGGCTGCAGCTCCCAGGCTGAGCACGGCGCAGGCGAGAAGAACGCCCCCCACAATCAGAAGTCCTCGGTTCCGCTTCCTTCCCGCATCCTTCATCTGCCGTCTCCTAATGATCCTGCTGAACCTGCGTGCTTGGTTCCGCCCAAATGGTTGACAGTCTCGCTGACCTACCCGGGGCGCGACTCCCCGGGTAGGCCTCGAAGAAACCGATTGGCGGAGGTTCAACCCGCGCTCATGGTATCTGCTGCTAGACGGTCCGCTGCTGTTCCCGGAGATGATGATCGCAGCCAGCGGTTGATTTATGGAGACGCAACGCATACTTGAGCCAGGTGGAAACCCTGCAAGCGGCAGCCCGGCGGCCCAATGTGACCGTTACTACCCAATCCGATACTCAAGCGATGCGTTGCGCCTCGACCGCTGAGCTCCGCCCCAACCTGGATAGATAGTACCAGAGGGAGGTTGTGTCAGCGTTGTGCCTGTGTTAAGGTTTCGCAACCTCGGCGCGTTCTCGGCCCACGTCCCCTGGCTAGGGCTCAAACTTGTACCCGATGCCACGCAGCGTCACCACCCAACGTGGGTTGGCCGGATCATCCTCAAGTTTCAGACGCAGGTGGCGTACGTGAGCGTCCACCGTGCGCGTGCTCCCGATGTCGCTAGCATAGCCCCACACGTCCTCGATCAGCGACTCTCTACTGATGGGTCGTCCCGGGCGGGAGGCGAGGGCACGGAGAAGCCGGAACTCCGTGGGGGTGAGATCGATCGGTTCCCCGCGCCGCAAGACGCGGAGCTTTTCCAGATCGATCTCGATTTCCCCGTACCGCAGCCGACCGCCCGCTGCCTCCGCTGCCAGCTCGCCGTAGGCCCGACGAAGCATGGCCCGAATGCGAGAGATCAGCTCGCGAAGGCTATACGGCTTGACCACGTAGTCATCGGCCCCCAGCTCTAGACCAAGTACCTTGTCCACCTCCTCATCTCGAGCGGTGAGCATCACAATGGGCTGACGGAACCCCTCATCGCGCAACTGACGGCAGACGGTGAATCCGTCGATATCGGGCAGGCGGATGTCCAGCAGGATAAGGTGCGGGTCGTGGGACTGGGCAAAGGCCAACGCTTCGGTTCCGGTGCGTGCAACGGAGACTTCGAAGCCCTCGGTCCGCAGCCCATAGGCCAGTCCCCGTGCCACGGCTCGGTCATCCTCGACCACCAGAATGCGCTCGTTTGCCATGATAACCTCTGCTGGTCGATTATAGACCCTCTTTTCAGGTTGGTCCAGCAGATGCGGGCTGCGAGCCAGGGCCGGCACCTTCCAGTCACTGGCAGTTCAGCATAGCGGTGTGAGCTCTGCACAGCCACCGAGAAGGCAACACGTTGCTGCCGCACCAATGGAACTGCCACAAGGCTGCCACCCGATGACAACAGAAGGGGCTACGACTGTGGTATAGTAGTGTGGGGAGGGACGAACGGCCGCCCTACCCGTGCTGACACGGCTGCGACAGACACGGTGAGGCAAGAGAACACACTCATGGTGACAGACCAGAGTAATGGTCCTGGCATCCGCGACGGCGTCCAGGAGCTGCTCTCCTTCCACGCAGCTTCGGTCGCCCTGGCTTCCTCGCCAGATCTGGAGTCGGTGCTCGAGGCGGTCACGTCGCAGATGCGGAAGGTGTTGAGTGTGGAGGGGTGCGCGGTATTCCATTTCAATGCGCCGAACTCGATCTCACTGTTGGCAGCCAACTCGCCACGGCTCAGGCAGACGGCGGCAGGCAAGGGCGAGCTACTGAGACTGTCGGATTACCCCCTCAGACGACGGGTCCTGGCTGAGCGGGCCTCTCAGCAGATCAACAGAATTACTTTGGAGCGCGATGATCCGGAAACGGCCTACATGGAGAAGGGCCACATCCAGGGATTGCTTATGCTGCCGATGGTCGTACGCGATCGGGTGACAGGTCTCCTGGAGCTGAGGAGCCACTCGCGAGAGCGGGTGTTCACGGATCGCGAGATCGCAGTGGCTCGGATGCTCAGCACGCACGCGGCCCACGCCATCGAGAACGCCCGGCTGTTGGCTCGAGCCCAGCTGGAGATCGAAAACCGCACCCGGTCGGAGGAGGAACTGGCGGCGTCGCTGCGGCAGAAGGATGCGCTGCTTCAGGAGACCCACCACCGGGTGAAAAACAACCTGCAGATCATCTGCAGTCTTCTAAACCTCCAATCCAGACAGGTGGGCGACCCAGCCATCCTGCAGATGTTCAAGGAGAGTCAGGATCGCGTACGCAGTATGGCTCTCGTCCATGAGAAGCTATACCGGTCTCGGGATATGGTGCGCGTCGACTTCGGTGACTACCTCCGCAGCCTCACGCATCAGCTGGTCAAGTCGTATCGTGCTACGGCAAGCCGCGTCAACCTTTACGTGACAGCGGAGCACGTACCACTCACAACCGACAAGGTAGTTCCTTGTGCGCTGATCGCGAATGAGCTGATCACTAACGCTCTCCAACACGCCTTCCCTGGACGCACCGACGGTGAGATCCACGTTACTCTGCGTCAAGGACCCAAGCGGGAGTTGACGCTGTCGGTTGCCGACAACGGTGTCGGCCTTCCGACGAGCGTCCATCCAGGCGCGAGCGAGACGCTCGGCCTGCAGCTCATTCGTGCCCTTACCAGTCAACTCGGCGGTACGGCGGAGATGACGAGTAGCCGCGACTCTGGCACCGAGATCAAGATAGCCTTTGCCGTCTCGTGAGAGGGACCACGTAGGGCCAGGCGGTGAAAGGCGGTAGCGGCCGACGAACGCTTAGATCAGGCACGAGTTGTGCTGGAAGCCGATTGCGTGGTATACCAGTGGGAGTCGGTCAATATGATCTACGGCCTCGCTTTCGTCTACTCGCGGGTTTCACACGGCCGTTCCAGGCGTCGGGGGCCTGCAGAGCGGAGGATGCGGGCGGGGAAATGCTAGGGGTGCGCGGGACACTCTCCGATCTGAGAAGCGGGTATTCTCGCTGCTCCCCACGACACCGCAAGTTGGTCTGCCTACCCCTAGGACCGCTGAGAGGCCCGCAACTCCGGGCCGATGTGGGCCCTGCAGCGCTCACGGGTTTCTCCCTCGGGTGTCGGAACTC
>JASFVG010000455.1:0-3953 GCA_050049955.1 Anaerolineae bacterium
CACCGGCCAGGATGGCGGGCTGGTTGGCCAGAATGCCCACCGAGTACCCCCCGAAGCGACCGAACCCGACGACCATATTCTGCGCCCAATGCTCATGAACCTCAAGGAAACGCCCGCCATCCACCACGCCTCGAATGATGTCCTTGATGTCATAGGGCCGCATCGGGCTCGCGGGCACGATGGTCTTCAGCTTCTCGTCCATGCGGTCGTCCGGATCATCCGTGGGCACAAAGGGCGGATCCTCCAGGTTGTTTTGGGGGATGTAGCTCAGGAGCTGCTGAATCAGACTCAAGCAGTGCTCCTCATTCTCCGCCGCAAAGTGGGCCACCCCACTCTTGGATGCGTGGGTCATAGCACCACCCAGCTCCTCGAAGGTCACTTCCTCCCGTGTGACTTGCTTGATGACCTCGGGCCCCGTGATGAACATATGACTCGTCTCTTTCGTCATGAGGGTGAAATCGGTCATGGCCGGGGAATAGACGGCGCCTCCCGCGCAGGGACCCATGATGGCGGAAATCTGGGGCACCACTCCCGACGCCAGCACGTTGCGCAGGAAGATGTACGCATAGCCAGCCAGGGAGACAACGCCCTCCTGGATACGAGCCCCGCCAGAATCGTTCAGGCCGATGACGGGCGCCCCGTTCTTCATCGCCAGGTCCATGATCTTGCACACCTTCTCCGCGTGTACCTCGGATAGGCTGCCCCCAAAGACGGTGAAGTCCTGCGAAAAGACATAGACTTGCCGGCCATCGATCGTGCCCCACCCGGTGACGACACTGTCGCCGAGGGCCTTCCGCTCCTCGACCCCGAATCCAACGGCCCTGTGGGTGACGAACATATCTACCTCTCGGAAGGAACCGGGGTCGAGCAACTGCTCTACGCGCTCCCGGGCAGTCATCTTGCCCTTTTCGTGCTGGCGGTCGATTCGCGCTTGCCCACCCCCGAGCAGGGCCTGCTCGCGCTTCGCCTGCAGTTCTTCAATCGGATTCCGGGTCTCGGCCTTATCCTCTGCGCTCATGTCCTCCTCCCTCGGTTTCGATGCGGCATAAGCCTGGGCCACCGGCGGCTACTGACTGCCTTGAGCTCTGCACCAGCCCGAGCAACAGCGCAAGTGCCCCACAGCTCACGACCTGACAGCTTGCCAGCGCCGGCAGGGTTCTCTGACCTTGCGGTCACGGATCCCTCTACTTGTGATTGAGTCGGGCCTAACTCGCAGGAGTCCCGCTCTGCAGGCCAAGCAGTCCGAGCAGTCGCTGCCACCCCTCCTTGATCCGGAAGGAGCGCTGTCGCCACGTGCCAATGATACCATACGGTACAAAGGGCACCAGCTAAGTGCCCACGACAATCCCTCCGTCAACCCTTAGAACCACCCCCGAGATGTATGATGCCTCGTCGGAAGCCAAGAACAAGTAGGCGTTGGCGATGTCAAGCGGTTGGCCCAATCGACTCAAAGGAGTGTGAGCTTCCATATGGTCGAGTATCTTCTTCGGCATCGCCATCAGTATGTCGGTAGCCACGAAACCGGGCGCCACGGCGTTGACTCGAATGCCGCACCGGCCAAGCTCACGAGCCCAGACCTTGGTCATACCTATCACGCCGGCCTTGCTGGCGACGTAGTTGGTCTGGCCAAAGTTGCCATCAAGCCCGACAATGGAGGTGGCGTTCAGTATCACCCCCTTGCCCTGCTTGACCATCGTCGGAGCCACAGCTTGGGTACAGTTGAACACGCCCTTCAGGTTCACGTCAATGACCAGGTCGAACTCATGTTCGGGCATCTGCTTGATCAGCGTGCCATCCTTGACTTTGACGAGCTGACTGTCGCGGAGGATACCCGCGTTGTTGATCAGGACGTCGATGCGATCGTAGCGCGCGTTGACGTCATCGACCCAGTGTTGCACTGCTTGGCGGTCGGACACGTTGACGTTGTAGAAGCTGCACTGGGAACCAAGTTCCGCGACCGTCTCCCGGCCCCGGCTCTCGTCCACATCGCAGATGACGACTGTGGCTCCTTCCTCAGTGAAACGCTGGGCAGTCGCCCGTCCGATGCCGGCTGCTCCCCCGGTGATTAAGCAAACACGATCAGCAAGACGCATGGGGCTTCTCCTTACTTGATGCCTTTCGCATACTGGCCACAGCGCTGCACTCCACGATCGCAATGGTCCAGCTGTTGACCTACTGGTGCCCACCGAGCCCATTCAATACGTGGACGTACCAACCGCGAACGGCAAAGCAGCTTCTTGGACACAGACTTCATCTCTTCGACACGCTGCAGTGGCGGGTCGCACGCAACCAGGCTGCGAAAAAGGCGCTGGCTCCGATTTGGATTGCTTCACCAACAGCGAATTGTAGCCGAGCGGACAGACGGTGCAAGCCGCCCCGCCCGTTGGCGGAGACGGTAGGCTGCCAGGTGAACTCGAGGGAGGTTGCTGCGCCCCGGGCGTTGAGTCACACGACGCTGCAACCTAGTCAAACGTTGCCTCAGAGAGAGAAGCAGCAGACCCCAGGTTGAGTAGGAATCCAAGCAATGGAGGAACGCCTGCCTACACCTGGGCCAGCCCAAGGGCCATCCACAACCGTCAGCGCGTCAATTCGTCCGCGTACAGGTAGGCGCGAGTGAGGGGCAAGCCGCTCTCGCCCCCGGGGCCGGGCTTCAAGAGGAGGGACTGATAGACGTTGATACGGCCTGATTCAAAGCCATCTGCAGACCCGGACATGAAGAGCCGCCAGACACGGTATGTGGCCTCGTCCACGTGCTCGAGGGCCTGTTTGTGACGGTGCTCCAGACGCCTGACCCAGTGGCGCAGGGTGAGCGCGTAGTGCTCCCGCAGGGACTCCACATCCCGGACTTCGAAGCCTAGCTCCTCGGCGATGCGCAGCGAATGGCTGATTGGTGTCAGCTCGCCGTCAGGAAAGACGTACCGATTGCTGAAGGTGTCAGCTCCGGCCTTCGGCGCCCAGCCCGGCCTGGCGATGGCATGGTTGAGGAACAGCCCTTCAGGTCGCAGGATGTCCCAGGCATGCTTGAAGTAGGCACGCATCTTCACCTCGCCCACGTGCTCGAACATGCCCACGCTTACTAGCTTGTCGAACGGCTGTGGGCCGGGCTCGACCTCGCGGTAGTCCAGGAGTTCCACCCGGCAGCGATCCTCTAGGCCTGCATCCTTGATGCGCTTGCGGGCGAGGTCTACCTGAGGCTGGCTTAGGGTGATGCCTATGGCCTCCACACCATAGTGCTCGGCCGCATGCATGATTAGCCCACCCCATCCGCATCCGATATCCAACAACCGCTCGCCCGGCTCAAGCCGCAGCTTGCGACAGATGTAGTCGAGCTTCCGCTCTTGCGCAGTGTGGATGTCATCACTCGGATCGCCGAAGTAGCCGCAGGAATACACCATCCGGCGGTCGAGCCAGAGTGCATAGAAGCCGTGCGAGACGTCGTAGTGGTACGAGATCGCATCGCGATCCCGCCTGCGCGAGTGCTCGGCGCCGCTCAGTTGAGCCGCTTGCCGGCCATCCCGTGGCGCTCTGGTCTGCGGCAAGGATTGCAGCCTCCAGGCCAGCCCGAGCTTGTCGCCCACGGCCATATCCAGCTTCTCAAAGTGGTCGACCAGTGAGATCGCGGCGATCAGATCCCCCTCTAGATCGAAGTCACCATAGATGTAGGATTCGCCCAGATTCAGCTCAGAAGGCGGTAGGAGCATCTGTCGCAGCGCCCCGGGATGGTTGAGCACGATGGTGAATGCTGGGGAACCGATCCTGTCTCCTGGCCAGACTGTGCCGTCCCAGAGTCGGACCAAGAAGCTCTGGGCTTCATACGCTCCAAAGATCTGCCTCAACAGCTCTAGTGTGGTCTCCGTTGCTCGATCCTGTCTACTCACATTCCACTCCCGGACAGGCAGATGATTCCTCAGACGCCCCTAGAGCTCGAGGCGCTCTTTGACACTGTGCCAGAC
>JASFVG010000456.1:0-3953 GCA_050049955.1 Anaerolineae bacterium
TCCCATTCCTTGGCCTGCGAATCCCCTCCGACCGTCCCCTCCACGTACTGATCATACTTCTCCAGCGGTCCCGGTGCACCGTGCGGGAAGTAGCCGTTTGCGGTCTGTCCCGTTCGCATGGGCCACCACCAACCCGCCCACGGTTCCTTCGTCGCCGTGGCATCCTCCGAACCGGGCACGGGGATTGCCGCGCTTGGAGCCTGCCCGAATGAATCGGCCACTCCCTCTTCTCGCATGCTGACGGCGCAGGCCACGCTCCCGCTGGCGGAGACATCCACGCCGAGGGCTATCTTGCCCCGATCGATGTCGCTAGATGTCAGGGCCGCGCCCCCTTCCGCAGCCACTTCGCCCAACGAAGCCAGAGCATAGCCGGGATGCAGCGCGAACAGATCGACCTGAACCAAATGGGGTCCTGGAGTCAACGCTTCCAGGACCAGCTTGCCGCTGGCGTCAGTGTGCCCGCGGAACGCGCCGTCCGTGTAGACGGGAGAGCCGGCCATGGGCTCCGAGTCACCGTCGGCCGACAGTACCCGCAGCTCCACTGCGTGAGCGAGGGGCGGCACGTCCGTATCCTGTGGGGCTGACGGCTGCGGTGCCAACGGCTGCGGAGCCGCCATTGCCGGTGCGGTCGCGCACAGAAGCAAGGCAGCCAACATGCAGGTAAGAGCGAGTGTCTTAGTCATAGTCATCTGAGGGTTCCTTCCGTACCTTGTCAAACCGAAGTCTCAACCATAGGCGGACACTACCCGCTCGCAGGGACGCACATGCTTCCCTACGGCGACAGGAACTGGAGTGCTGCGATCTTAGGTGGTTCTAGCCCGCCTCCCAGCCTTCTCGGGAGACAGACGGGGTTCTTGGGGGCAACGGGGAGAGCCAACACGCCTCCGTTCAACACCTGCAGGGGCGACAGAGGGTGTGTGCCGTGGCGCATCAGTGTGCTCAGTATTGAGTCGGCAGCTGCCCTACCGGGGTGCATGTCTAGGCGCGGGATTATACGCATCCCGCGGGGCGTGTCAAACGGAGTCCACATCCCTCGACATTGGTCGGTGTGGCGGCTGGCGGCCGCGGATTGTAGTAGCGACTTCAGTCTCTTGCCGCGCTAGCAAGGAACTCGTCATTTCGAGGAGCCTGCCCTGAGCGCAGTCGAAGGGACCGCAGGGAGTCAAGAAATCTCGCTTGTCGCGACCGGGAGATTCCTCCGCTTCGCTTCTCTCCGGTCGGAATGACGGCCAGGCTACCCTACGGCGTAGAGTTCCTTGGACTCTGAGTGGTGCGCCCGTGCACCATGGATTTCTCGGGAGAACCACTGAAGTCGTTACTACGATGGCGGTGGAGAACGACGGAAGTCGTTGCTACAATGGCACCGGCTAACGACCGAAGGCGTTACTACGATGCCCAAGGTGGGCTAGTTCTCGGAGCGGATCTCAACGCGGCCCGTCATGCCGGGGCAGATATCGAGGTCCGTCTCCCCAAAGGCCAGATAGACCGGGAACGTCGCCGCGTCGCCCGCCGCGGGGCCAGCTTGCACACCCACCCGCACCACCCTAGCCTCAATCGCAACGTCGGGATAGGCCTTCAGTGTCACCTCGGCCGCTTGACCGGGAACGATCTGCGCCAGATCGCGCTCGCTCAGAGTCGTCGTCTGGAACTCCAGCCTGTCGGGGCCCAGCAGCGTCACGACGGACGTGCCCGCGCCCACTATGGCCCCAAGCGCGACCTCGACGGACAGCACGGTACCGCTACCAGGCGCCACGAGCTCCGCCTCGGCCAGCGTGTCCTCGGTCAGCTGCAGATTGAAGCGGCTCTGCTCCAGCGGGATCTCGCCCTGGTCCACCTGCAGGCGGGCCGCATTGACCTCGGCAGCCTCCGGTCCGCTGGTGGCCTCATCCAGCGCCTGCTGGGCCACCGCTCAGTTGCCCAGACCTCGGTACACGCTAGCACAGAGATCCCGCCGCTGACCACTCACCATCCGACCCAGACCGATCCTTCAGACATCTTTGACGCCGCGCGCGTGTTGATGTACAATCGAATGCACTGAGGATCTCCAGTCGCTGAGAACCCGGCCTTGCGGGTCCGTCCCTCGTAGGAGCCGCTGGCCCCCCAGGCGCTATGAGGGAATGGCCGTTCACGGCCCGGGACTACGGCTGCGGTCCCTGGGGTCGGTTGCAGCTCC
Organism: Anaerolineae bacterium; assembly: GCA_050049955.1. Classification (GTDB taxonomy): domain Bacteria; phylum Chloroflexota; class Anaerolineae; order B4-G1; family B4-G1; genus SKLM01. The sequence continues at coordinate 2,174 of JASFVG010000456.1, forward strand.
GTGCCACCCTGCTCTGGCTGGCGCTGGCCATCTCCGGCTGAGACCGCCGCGAGGTAACCGCCGCGCTGCTGTTTGCCATGGACTGCCTTCCTACGGCTCTGCGGTCGACCGACCTTGCTCGGGAAAACGCCGCGATCGATGCGGACGCACCACTTGAACGACCAGTCAAGGTGGCACCCTAGAAAGACGTGGATATCCGCCAGCCGTTGCTGAGCTTGGGCGTCGCATTCTGCGGGCAGGGGCCCTTCGCGGCGCTGGCGCCGCATCCCGTGCAACAACCAAGTGTGTGGCCTAGCACGCGGCATGTATCTAGATGAGGACCCGCGGTTTGCCTGTCCGTCGGGCCTGCAGGCGCGGGGGAACCCTCCGCTTCGCCCGGCGCGCTTTGGCCGGAGATGCTCACCATAGGCGTTTCCGGTGGGAATGACGGGGATGGGGCTTCCCAGCCTTTGGGGGTAGCCCGCACAGATCAGGGGTTAAGTCCAGAAGGAGACTGAATGATCACCACAGCCAATTGCGCCCGCTGGAGCCTGCAGGACCTGCTTCCCGGTGGGCCCGAAGACCTCGAAAGCGCCCTGACCGACATCGAAAGCTGCCTGCAGAAGGTCGAGGCCTTCCGACCGCGCCTCTCGGCCGACATGCCGCTGGACGAGTTCCTCGACTTGCTCCATACCCAGGAAAGCCTGGTCGAGCGTGCATACGTGGTGGGGGCCTACGCCTTCCTGACCTTCGCAGAGAATACCCAGGATCCAGCTGCCCTAAGCCTGCAGGATCGCATCGACCAGATCCTCACTGAGGTCGATAACCGTTCGCTGTTCTTCAGCCTGTGGTTCAAGAGCCTATCCGATTATGACACCGGGCGGTTCATTGCCGCAGCCGGAGAACTCACCTACTTCCTCGAATCGCTGCGCCGCTTCAAGCCCTACACGCTGAGCGAGCCCGAGGAGAAGATCATCAATATCAAGGATGTCAACGGCAGCGAAGGCCTGGTGAAGATCTACCAGATCCTGACGAACGGTTTCAAGTTCCAGCTCGAAGTGGGGGGTGAGCTACGAACGCTGACCCGAGATGGCCTGACCCAGTACTATCGCCATCCATCGGCGGAGGTGCGCGCCGCCACTTACGAGGAGCTATTCCGGGTGTACGGCGAGAACAGAACGGTTCTGGCCCAGATCTACGCCTTCCTGGTACGCGACCTGCTGGCCGAAGCGGTCGGGCTGCGCGGCTACGCCAGCCCGATTTCCCTTCGCAACCTCAGCAATGATCTGCCAGACAACGTGGTGGACACGCTTCTCGAGGTGTGCCGCGAGAATACCGGGCTGTATCAGCGCTACTTCCAGCTCAAAGCCAGCATGCTGGGCATGGACCGCCTCCGGCGCTATGATATCTACGCCCCTGTCACTGAGGCGGAAGCATCGATCGAATTCGCTGCCGCCGCCCCGCTGGTCCTGGACAGCTTCCAGGCGTTCTCACCCGTGGTCGCCCAGGCGGCCGCCCGGGTGTTGGAGGAGAACCACCTGGACGCTGAAGTGCGCCCGGGGAAACGCGGGGGGGCCTTCTGTTACAGCGTCACCCCCAGGTACACGCCTTGGGTGCTGATCAACTTCAACGGACGGATTCGCGATGTCACCACGCTGGCACACGAGCTGGGGCACGCGGTCCACGCTGTCATGGCCTCCGACCACTCGGTCCTGAACTTCCACGCTTCCCAGCCGCTGGCCGAGACCGCATCGGTCTTCGCCGAGATGCTGGTGACTGACCGCCTGCTGAGTGAAGAGCC
>JASFVG010000457.1:0-3943 GCA_050049955.1 Anaerolineae bacterium
ATGCGGCCCTGACCATCTCAATCCCGAACTTCGACTCCATAGGCGTCGACGCGTCGACCTTCACACCCTTGGCCGGGGTGGGCATCTTGACGGCGTCAGCGCCGGAGGTCGTGGAGGCCAGAAGGTAGGCGGCTGCTTCATAGAAGTACATCGTGGTGTTCACGCCGCCGGCCATGTAGCCGAGCCATATGACCGGGAGCGGGACGTTCCTGCTCCCCGCCTGGCTGCTCGTCGACGCGAGCCAGAGCACGTCGCGGGTGGAGCAGCAGCCGTGTCGGAAGTGGATGGGGAAGCAGAGATGATAGTCTGCCCTCATACCGACGAGGCCCAAGAGGAAGTAGGCGGTGTTCACCACAGCGGTTCCAGCTGGGCCACCGCAGTAGCCTCCCAGGGATGGGGCGCCCTGCGAGCCGATGTTGGCGCCCCAATTGAGTAGGTATGCCACCTTATTCAGTGCCCCATAGTCGAGCTTGTTCTCGGAGATGATCCCGATAATCCAGCCATCGGAGGGCCGTGCTCCGAACTGGGCCGCACTCGCCCCGATCGTCGTCACCGCTGCCGCGGCGGCCGGAACCAGATTCATCAGGGGCAGTCCCGGCCTGCCGGCCCGTCGGCAGGCGTCCCGCGCGACGCGAATGCAGCGAATGCCCGCATACATCTCCAGGGGCGATCCCGCCTTGACGCGCATGCCTCGGACCGTGTTGGTCACCGAGGAAATGCTTATGGCCCTTGCCTCGGGATGCGCCACGTTGGCTGTCATGATATCGATAGCCATTTCCAGAGATGAGTGCACGGTTCCCCAGTTGACGTGGCATCTGGCCATGCTCTTCTCGTCCGGCTGCCGAACCCGGAAAACACTCGCGTCTTTCCCTTCGCCGGTGAGGCACTCGCCAGGAGCGCTCGCCACAGCGTCGCGGATCTCCTCCTCGGTGAACTGGATCACGCGGTTGGTATCCTGGCAGTAGACGCCGACCTTCGCCAGGAAGTCAACCGACGCTTCGTACACTCTGTCCGCGGCGGCGTCGTCAGAGGGAACCGGGTTTTCCCTGTCGTACACGACATCGTAGGCCTTCACCACCTCCCTCAGGCCCGGCATGAAAACCTTCAGTTCAAAATCCCTCTCGGTCATGAGCGGGCCCTGCTCTGCCCGCTCGCATACATCCAGGAAGTCTATCATTTGTTCTCTCCTTGCGGCCTACGGTCAACCGGTCCCTTGTCAATTAGATGTCTAGCGGATCAGATCACATGCGGGGCGCAGAGCCAGGCTGCGTCCCCGGGGAGATCCCAGCTCAGATGACGCCATCGGCCTGGAGGCGCTCGATCTCCTCCTCGCTCAGGCCAAGCCGCTGGGTGTAGACTTCGTGATTGTGCGCGCCGAGCCGCATGCCGGCGAACCTGACCTGCCCCGGTGTCTTTGACATCTTCGGTATCACGTTCTGCATGCGAACAGGTCCCAGGTCTGGGTCGTCGATTTCGACGATGTCCTCTCGGGCCTGGTAGTGTGGATCCTCCAGAATCCTGCGGATACTGTAGACCGGTCCGGCCACGACGTCGTGCTGCTGCAGGATATCCATTGCGTCGTCCAGGCTGAACTGCTGGAACCAGTCGCCGATGATGGCATCAAGCTTGGTGTCGTTCGCCACGCGGCTGGGGTTGTCGGCGAACTCGGGATCGTCTGGGAGCTCAGGGCGTCCGATCGCCTCGGCCAGCCGCTCAAAGGTCCGCTGAGAACTGGCTGAGATGGCCACCCACTCCTTGTCGAGCGTCTCGTAGGCATTCCGCGGGGAGCTCTCCTCCATCCTGTTGCCGCGCCGCTGCTTGACTACGCCGAGCTGGTCATAGGCGATGACGAATGACTCTACCAGGCGGAACAATGGTTCATACAGACTCACATCGATGTACTGACCCTCGCCGGTCCCGGCGACATCTCGACGATAGATGGCGAACATCGCTCCCATGGCACCAAACAACGCAGCGATCGCGTCTGCCAGGGGGAAGGCAGAAAGGGTGGGGGGCTTGTCGGGGAAGCCGGTAAACGAGGGGATGCCGCTCATGGCCTCGGCTATGGTTCCGTATCCCGGACGATGGCTATAGGGCCCGTTTTGCCCGTACCCGCTGATTCGCACCATCACGATTCCGGGGTTGACCTTCACCAGGTCGTGGTACCCCACATTCCAGCGCTCCAGGGTTCCGGGGCGGAAGTTCTCTATGATGATGTCAGTGTCCGCAATCAGCCTCTTGAACAGCTTCTGCCCCTCAAGCTTGCTCAGGTTGAGGGTAATCATCTTCTTGTTTCGGCCGCTGACCTTCCACCACAGAGAGACACCGTCCTTCTTTGGCGCCCACTCTCGCGTCGGATCGCCACGCCCAGGGAGCTCGATCTTGACCACATCAGCGCCGAAATCGCCCAGGAACGATGCGGCCATCGGGCCGGCGATCGTCGTTCCTGCATCGATGACGGACAGCCCTGCCAGCGCGCCATTGGGTGATTCGCCTGAACTCTGTAGTACCATTGTGACATCAGCCTCCGAACAACGTCCGCTTGCCCCCTATGCCGGTAGAGCGACAGGTATCGGATGCAGGTCGCAACTGCGACCTGCCCTAATGACTTGACCACTGAAATTCAACCCCAACTTCCGTTCTGCGTACCTCACCGCATAGATGAGGCGCTTCACGTCGATGCCCGTCGCGACACCCATTTCGTGGACCATGTGCACAACGTCCTCGGTGCACACATTACCTGCCGCGCCCGGGGCAAACGGGCAGCCACCCAGCCCTCCAAACGATGTCTCGAATGACGTGATGCCTTCCTGCATCGCGGCGAGGAGGTTTGCCATGCCAGCTCCGCGCGTGTTGTGGAAGTGCATGGCGATCTTCGCGTCCTGGAACTTGTCCTTCAAGCGCCGGGCTATGAAGGCGACCTGTCGGGGATTCGCCATTCCCGTCGTATCGCACAGGTTCAGCTCCACGCAGCCCATGTCGACGAGTCTGCGGCCAACGTGGAGCACGTTCTCGATGGGCACATCCCCTTCAAATGGACATCCGAAGACCGTGGCGATGCTGGCCCTCACGGAAGCCCCCTTGTGCTCAGCCAGCTCCAATACGGGGATGAAGCCGTCGAGCGAGCCGTCGATGCCCCTGCGGACGTTGCTGAGGTTGTGCGACTCGCTGGCGGAAACCACCAGGTTCAGCATCTCGATGCCCGCTTCCAGGGCTCGTTCCGCTCCGATCAGATTCGGCACCATAGCGAAGCACTCGCATTCAGCGTCCCGAACGGCCTGCACGACCTCATGCGCGTCACGCATCTGCGGAACTGCCCTAGGGTGCACGAAGGAGGCGATCTCCATGCGCCGAATCCCAGCATCGATGAGGGAGTGGATAACCTCAATCTTGAGGGCGGTCTCAATGAAGTCCGGCAGGATCTGAAACCCGTCCCGAGGTCCCACCTCGATGATATCAATCGTCTCAGGCAGCGTACGCTCCCAAGGGGTTTCCGCAACATCCATTCGCCTATGCTCTCAACCGACCATTCGCTCGCATACTCGCGTATCCGAGATCGTCTCGGCTCATATGCCCTTGCATCCGCGCCTCGGAGGGGCTTACCCCTCCAACGTACTCCAGGGAACGAATACGTAGCCTTCCATGATTCGACGCGCCGTCCGGCCCAGGGAGGCGCGTTGCAGCCGCACGCCGTTGTCTGAATCGACCACGGCCTCCACCTCTATCACGCCGGCCGGATGACCGATACGCGTCAGACGGTTGTCGCGGGATTCAGGACGGGCGGCTTCGTAGACCAGCGTCCCGGGAATCCTGGAAGCAGCTCCGGTGCAGACTGTCCCGGTCACAGGATACGCCTTGTGCATCCTCAGCATGAAGAGGAGGCGGGCAACAAAGTCGACCTGCTCGGCCCGCACTTCCTGGCCGGTTGTATAGTCTGCGTAGT
>JASFVG010000458.1:0-3931 GCA_050049955.1 Anaerolineae bacterium
GCGGCCCGCTATGGCCGAGAGACTGCGCAGGGCCATTGCACAGGGCGACCTGTCTGAGAACGCCGACTACCATACGGCGAAGGAGGACCAAGCATTTCTGGAAGGGCGCATTCAGGAGATTGAGGCGATTCTGCAGAATGCAGTGGACATCGCGGAGACGACAGACTCGGATGTGGTCTCCCTGGGTAGCCGCGTCACTGTCGTGGAGGACGGCATTCAGGAATCGGAGACATTCCGAATCGTTGGAGTCGCTGAGGCGGATCCAATCAGCGGCAAGGTGTCTCACAAGTCCCCGATTGGACAAGCGCTGATGGGCCGTCAGGTACGCGACGTGGTCCTGGTGGAAGCGCCTGGAGGACAGATTGCTTTTCGCATCATCGAGATTGCCTAGATCGTTTCCTGGAACTAGCGAAGAGGCTCTCGGTGAGCTTCAAGACGAGATGAAGGCCTGCCGCCATTGTTTGGAGGCAGGCTTTTCCATCACTCCCGGCGCCGTTTTCTCGGGAGACGCGTCGGCTAGCGTCATGATCGTCGGGCAGGCGCCAGGGGCGTCGGAGTGCGAAACTGGGCGACCGTTTAATGGGCCCTCCGGGCATCGGCTCTTCGACTGGCTCGCGCAGGCTGAGTGGGAGGAGAACGACTTCCGGGCTACCCAGTACCTGACTGCCATCACTAAGTGCTATCCTGGCAAGTCGGTGGGAGGCAAGGGCGATCGTGCTCCCACGCGGGTTGAGCAGAACCACTGTGCGCCTTTCCTGGAACGGGAGCTGGCGCTAGTGCGCCCGAGGGTCATCGTTCCCGTCGGAGGTTTGGCCGTCAGACGGTTCTTGGGGCAGGTGCGTCTTGCCGACGTGGTCGGTACTGTTGTGGAGGATGAGGGGGGTCGCCTGGTCGTACCGCTGCCTCATCCAAGTGGTGTGAGTCTCTGGCTGAACCGGCCGGAGAACCGAGCACGCGTCGGGCGAGCGCTGAGTCATCTTCGACGACTTCGGAGGCGCCTGGCGCTGTAGAAGGTCGTCCGGTCAGGGTCTGCGGGTGACGTGCATCGTCTCAGTTCTTCCTCGTCACTTCCACTCTTGCTGAACCCGGCCGACTGACTATAATCACTGTCGATGGACGGTTGGCGTCGACGTGAGCGTTGGCTGCTGGTGGGTCTATTCCTACTGGCCTTCCTGCCTCGAGCATTCTACCCTGTTTCTCGCCCGCTTCAGTGGTATTTTCGCTCCGCCCAGTTTCTGCAAGCGGTCTTGCACCGCGACTGGGCGGGCACGCTCTTCTCTGAGCATCCCGGTGTGACCGTGATGTGGCTGTCAGGTGCGGTGCTTTGGGGCTGGCAAGGCATTCAGGCCCTTGCCGGCCGAGTCTCATCATCGCCTCTCGAGACCGAGGGACTCGCCTTTGTTGACCGAGTCACCGTGGGCGTGCTGCCGCTGGCGCTGGTAGTAGCCCTTGGCATCGTTTGGGGATGGCATCTCCTGCACCGCCTGTTCGGCAAGCGAGTAGCGTGGGTGGCTGCACTGTTCTGGGCGCTTGATCCGTTCTACCTGGCCAACTCCAAGGTGCTACATCTTGATGCAGCACTCTCGACGCTGATGATGCTGTCCGCGCTGTTGATGCTGATCTATCTGCGCGAGCACCACCTGCGACAGGTGGCCCTCTCAGCTTTCCTTGGGGGCCTGGCCGTCCTGACCAAGGTCTCAGCCCTGTTCCTGGTTCCCTTCTGGGGCCTCTGTCTGCTGGTCGATCATGTCTCGTCTCTTCAAGGCCCATTCTCTGGTCTTCGATCTCTGGTTGCTGGACTCCAGTCGCGGTTTCGTGACCTAGTCCTCTGGATTGTCGTATCGGTCATGACCTGTCTCGTTCTCTGGCCCTCCCTCTGGGTCCAGGCGGCCGCCAGCGTAGACCTCGTGCTTCGTCAAGGTATCCTACTACACGCCGGTGGCCCTCGCGATCAACCCCTTTTCTATCGGGGCGCATTGGGCGCGGTCGATCCTGGCCCGAGGTACTACCTGGATGTCATACTTCTCCGCACCACGTTCTTGACGCTGCCATTCTCAGTCGTCGGACTACTTAGGCTATGGCCGCGGAGACGAGAGGCCGGTTGTTGCAGACAGGCCGATCGGACTTCTGTCCTCCTTCTTGCTAGCTTCGCCGCGTTCTACCTTCTGCAGATGTCCCTGGGCGGGTGGAAGGATGGCCGCTATGTGCTGCCCGTTCTGCTCGTGGTTGACGTGTTGGCTGCTCACGGCATTGAGCTGTGTGTGGCTGGTATTCCGGTTGCGGCCCCCGGGCGGACCGCTGTGCTCGCCGGGTTGATGGCTGCGCAAGCTGGCCTTGTGCTATTCCATCACCCGTACTACGGTACCCACTACAATGAGCTTCTCGGAGGCCAAACGGCCGCTTCGCGAGTATTCCCTCTGGGTGAGTTCGGCGAGGGTCTGGATTTGGCAGGGCAGTTTGTCGATGACCGCCTGGGTGCCAGAGAAGCCACCGTTAGCACCCAGTTCCTGGCAAACGAGATGGTGGCCCAGCATGTCCGTGTGCCAGTCAGAGACATCGCGAGTACGGGAGACGACGCCGACTATCTGGTGTTCGGCGTCCAATACACGATGAGAGGATCAGACTACCCACGCTGGGGAAAGCTCTGGGACGATACGTATAAGTTCCGCGAACCAGCCTTTGTCGCCTCCTTCGGCGGACTTCCCTACGCCTGGGTCCACAGGCCCAATGTCATCCCAAGCATTCCCGAGTCCGTGGGTGCACAAGTTGGAGCGAGGATACAGTTGGTAGGATACCGGCTGGCCGAGTACGCAGTCGCGCCCGGTGATACTGTGCTCTTGACGCTTTACTGGCGGGCAGCGGCTCCGGTTGGAGAAGCCTATACCGTCTTCACGCACCTGCAAGGGCCCGAAGGGGAGCTGATTGCGCAGCAGGACAATCCTCCGGGTAGGGGCGACTGTCCCACCGACAGTTGGATGCCGGGTGCGCTGGTCGAAGACCCCTACGAGATTGAGGTTCCTCCCAACACGTCGCCTGGTGAGTACACCGTGAGCACGGGGATGTACGATCCCATGGGTCTAGAGCGGTTGCCGGCGTCTGGGTCCGACGGCCAGCGCCTCTCGAGCGATCGGATTGTCCTCGCAACCGTGCTCGTCCGGCCGGCTGTCTCGGCCTGGCGCTGGGTTCTGTCGGCTGTGTGGTTGAGTATCGTCGCCATTGGCTCCGTCCGAGGTCTGCAGAGGTCCTTGACACGAGGAAACGGGGCATTGCAGAGGGGTAGGCAATGAGTCGTCTCCCGATCCTTCGCCGCGCCCCACCAGGCCTTCTGGCGTTGCTTGGGTACGTAGTCCTGACGGTGGTGATGACCTGGCCCGTTCCAGCCCATATGTCGACACACCTGGTCGGGTGGGGGAACGATCCCTACGTTCGCTACTGGAACAACTGGTGGGTTGGCCAGGCACTAGGTCGAGGGATCACCCCCTACTTCACCGACATGCTGTTTCACCCCAACGGGGCCAGCATGGTCTACCACAACTTCGGCTGGCTGAATATCGTTGGTTCCCTGGCGCTCAAACCGCTGATGGGACCAGTTGGCGCGTACAATGCTGTGTTTCTGGCGAACATCGCAATGTGTGGCTTGGCGATGTACCATCTTGGCACCTACGTCCTGCGCAACCGTGCTGCTGCATTCATCGCAGGGCTGGTGCACGCCTTTTGGCCCTATCGCTTGCATCACACTGCCCATCCCAATCTCATCAGCACGCAGTGGATGGTCTGGTTTCTCCTGTACCTGATGAAGACCGTGCGCGAAGGGAAGAGGAGACACGCGCTCCTTGCTGCTCTGTTCCTCACCCTCACCGCTCTTGCTCGGTGGCAGCTTCTCGTGATGACGCTTTTCCCGGCTGTGATCTATGTCCTGTACAGCCTGTTG
>JASFVG010000459.1:0-3882 GCA_050049955.1 Anaerolineae bacterium
CCTTGGCCCTGGGCTGTCGGCCCCGTGGATAGCATGCCCAAGGAGAGAAATGAGCGATAGCCAGCCACATCCACCGTATAGCTCGAGGCTAGCCAATCACCCCAGACCGGCGATTGCGCTAACAGCTGTCACCGACCTGCTGCTCGGTTTCCTGGAAGCCCTACCGGGGAGGTTCATCCCAGCCTTACTGTACTTCCTGGGGTTGGGCGTCCTGGCTCTCTATCTGATGCCCTACGTCTTGGGCTTGCCCAATGGTCGGAAGCCCCTCCGAGAGTACTGCCGGGACATTCGCCTGCTCCCGGTGAAACCGGTGGGACGGAATGTGTTTCTTGGGTTGTTGATGGCCGCACTGACCTTGTCCAGCATCCTGTTGGCGGCGCTGCTGACAGGACGCTTCGTGCTTGACTGGAGTACGGTGCCCGCCTTGCGATGGGTGAAGGGGCTCACGCGGGGTATCTGGGAGGAGGTCTTCTTCCGAGGCATTATCCCGGTGCTGTTCATGAGAGCCTTCCCTCGACCCAGAGCTGTGTTCCTTTCATCCTTCCTGTTCGCCATAGTGCATCTTGACCCAATGAACTTGAGCACAGGAATGATGGTGGACGCGATCAGCGTCTTCTTCATGGCCCTGCTCTTCACCTATCTGGTGCTGAAAACGGGCTCCCTCCTGCCGGCCATCGTCTTTCACTATGTGCATGACATCTTCGTGCTGCTCGTGCAGAACACACCGGGGGTGGATGAAACACTGGCTTCAGCACTCGTCTTCGGGTTTCTCTGGGCATCTCTTGCGATCGGGGCAGTGATCACCAAGGTGGTTGTGGAACGATGGCCTGCACGGGAGTCAACTGTGGCACCGACCCAAGTCTAGACTCCTGTGGGCTGCCCCGCAACGGCTCTCACCCGCCTTTTCTTCGCGGCACTGAAGCGCCTTCTATGCGACGGGCCTCCTAGGCAATCTGCGTATATCAGCTACGCACGATGTGGAGAAGGACCACCCCGCCGGTGGTCCTTTCCGCGTAGGGAGAATCCACGCCTGTCGGATGACTTCGGGCCTCGTTTCTGTTACACTGAGGGCGTCGTGAGTGAGCGTGCGCCGGGATGGAGAGGCAGACAAGACAGCGTCTGTTCACTTTCTCCCAGCAGGTAGGGGCCCTCCCCGAATGGTGGGGCGTGCTGCGAGACGGGCGGGCGCTTGGGCGTACGGCAGGGGCTGCGGCTGGCCAGGCTCGCGCCCTGGAGGGGCTGGGGGTGACTGAGACGATCCGTCGCGGATGCTCGATCCTGCGGCAGCATCTGAAGGAGTTGGCGGGGACATAACGAGGATGAGAGAGAGGGGGGCAGAGCTGGTACAACGTCTTGGATACGCCAGCAGGGAACCGACCGAAAGCCCCAGGGGTCAGCTTCAGTACACGCTCGGCGTGGTGGCGCTGTATTTCGCATTGGCACTTGCCATCACCTGGGCCATTCTGATTCCGGCGCTCTCTGCAGTGCCTGAGGATCGCCAGATACTTTTCATCATCCCTGCCGCCTTTGGACCATTCTTCGCGGCGATCGTCGCAATCGGGGTAGGCAGACGGACGGCCGAGCTTCGCCGGTGGCTGGGCCAGATCTTCACGCTGCGTATACCCGCTATCCTGTACATCACAGGGGCGTTCTTCCTTCCCATCGGCGTAGGCGCTCTGCAGTACGGCCTGTACAGGATCCTGGGGGGGGAGCCAGCGCTGTCGACAGCGACTCCGTGGTACCAGTATCTGGCATACCTGATACCAACCGCACTCCTCACCGGGGGCAACGAGGAACCGGGCTGGCGAGGCTTCGCGCTGCCTGCCCTGCTTGAGCGGTTCCATCCCGTGCTGGCCAGCATCATCCTAGGTGTCATCCACGCAGCCTGGCACTTGCCGCTCATGAGCCACTACGATACGACCTTTGGATGCTACGTGTTCAACGTGCTCCCACTGACATTCATCTTCAACTGGTTGTACCTCAAGTCGCGCGGGCGTGTGATCCCAGTCATGCTATTCCACGCCGGGACGAATGTGATCGGCGATTTCATTCCGACCCCGGCGGTTGTGCTCGGCGGGCTGGGCACCGGGTTCGTTCTCAGGGGGATCGTTTACTGGGCGATAGCGATTGTTCTGATCATCCTGACCAGGGGCAGGCTGGGCTACGATTCGCCAGAGGTCAGTAGGGCAGCAGAGTGAAAGGGAATTGGAGATCTCCTTCACCCACACTGTGCTAGAAGGGGCGCCCTACGAAGTCGGCAGGCAGCAAGGGAAGTCCTGAAGGAGGAGGCGAACGATGGTGAGCGACGGGGGGGGACGCAAGAAACCGGTTGGCACCCGCGAGTGGTATGATTTCGTCGGGCAACTTGCAGACGGACTACCGGGCATGCACCTGGGGGGACAGGAGGCCACGCAGACGCTCCTCGACATGTGCCAGCTGGACGCCACAAGCAACGTGCTCGACGTGGGCTGCGGGGGCGGGAACACGGCCTGCCTCATTGCTCAGCAGTATGGTTCGCGGGTCCAGGGGATCGACATCTCCGAGGTCATGGTCGCCAAGGCCAAACGGCGGGCGCGCCGGCAGGGACTGGCCGATACGGTCGAGTTCCGGGTTGCCGATGCGTTCGAGCTCCCCTTCGAGGATGACACATTTGACGTGGTGATCGTCGAGTCCGTCCTGATGCCGCTGCCTGGCGACAAAGGGCAAGCGCTTGCGGAGATGGTGCGGGTCGTACGACCCGGCGGACGAGTTGGGGCGAACGAGACCACGGTCGATCCATCGGCGCCGGACGATTGGCTGGCCCTGCTGGACGAGCATCCCGCTATGTATGGCACCTTCACGCCGCAGAAGTTGCGCAACCTGTTTGAGGCATCGGGATTGCAGGCCGTGGAGATAGTTGAGGCTGAGTACGTGGATACCCCGAAGGTGCTCAAGGAGATGGGGCTGGGTGGTATACTGTTGTTCATGATCCGGGCCTATCCGAGGATCCTGCTCAAGCTCCTGCGCGATGCACGGATCAGGGAGGCCGGCAGGATCGACGATCAGATCACGAAACGGGGGAAGGAGTACATGGGCTACGTGCTGATCGTGGGCCGGAAGCCAGGTTGATCGCGCAGCCCATCGGCCGTACAGCTTCGATTCAGCATAGGGGGTGGCTAGATGAAACATGAGGAACACTTCTTCGATTTCGCGGCCGAGGCAGGCCTCACAAAGCACCTGGGGGGCGTCGAGGCGACGGACACGCTCGCTGAGCTGTGTCACATTGGCGAAGGTAGCAGCGTCTTGGACGTCGGCTGCGGGGTCGGTGCCACGCCGGTGTACCTCGCCAAGGAATACGCGTGCCGCGTCGTGGGCGTGGACATCGTCCCGCGCATGATCGAGCGCTGCGAGGAGACGGCGCGGCGGGCGGGGGTGGCCGAGAGGACCGAGTTCCGGGTGGCGGATGCCCAGGATCTCCCCTTCGATGACGACACGTTCGACGCTGTGATCACCGAGTCGGTGGCGGCCTTCCCGGAGGACAAGCAGAGAGCAGCAGACGAGTACGTGCGGGTGACGAAGCCGGGAGGATACGTGGGGCTGAACGAATCGACGTGGCTCAAGTCGCCCCCGCCGCCGGACGTCGTCGCCTGGGCATCCCAGGAGGTGGGCGCTCAGGTTGAGCCGCTGACCCAGGAGGGCTGGATGGCGTTGCTTGAGAACGCCGGGTTGAGCGATCTCGTCGTCAGAGTCCACCCTATCGAGGTCGGGGACGAGACGAGAGGCATCGTGCGGCGATACGGTAGTCTTGGGATGCTCCGTTTCATGTGGAGAGCGCTGCGCATGTACCTAGGGAATCCGGCCTACAGGGCGTTCGTCACGCGGGTGCGCAAGGAGGGGATTATG
>JASFVG010000460.1:0-3868 GCA_050049955.1 Anaerolineae bacterium
GCTTGGCGGGCCTCGGCTGGGAGCTGAACGGCCCCGCCTGTGCCGTCGAGCGAAGGGCTCATGTGGCCAACTTCTGGTGCCACCTGGCTAAACTGGAGCCGGGCGAGGAGGCCCAGGTCCATTTCAGCGTCGCCGTGGACGCCGGAATCACGGGGCCGCTCCTCCATACCGCCTCCGTCGCGGCCAACGAAGACGACACAAGCCCCTGGGACAACCACGCCGTGTTCACCGTCACCGTCGGCGCGGGATTGGCCGGCCCGACCGAGCCAGAAGGCGCCTCGGCAGCTTTCGTGGCCACCGACCTTTCCGTTGAAGCCGATGGACCCACCAGGATCATCGCCGGGCAGCCGTTCAGCTACTCCTACACCATTTCCAATCATGGCCCTGCCCAGGCTACCTCCGTTGCTTTCGAAGATGCCTTGCCTCCGGCTACGACTCTTCTCGCCTTTTCCCCGCGCCCGCCTCGCTGCGAACGCGGGGATGAGAGCCTCACGTGCTACGTCCAGGATCCGGGAGGCCGCGAGACTGTGACCTTCACGTTGGCTATCTCCGAGCATGACGGGCAGCCGATGAGAGTAGATCTCGATCCGCTGATGCCAGGGTGGCCCATCTGCACGGTCCTGAAGGAGAGAGAGCATCTCCACATCGTGAAATGCGAACTCGGAGGGTTAAGTCCGGGCCAATCCATGCAGGTTGAACTTGGCCTCGTTGCTGGGGGGGTGCTGGAGCGGACGATAGCCAACACGGGCTCCGCCACTGCAGCCGAGGTCGACAAGAACCCGGTCGACAACACGGCCACGGTGACGACGACCGTCCGAGTCAGCGCCGATGTCAGCCTCCAATCTGAGGTCGCTGGGCTTTCGGTCGCCGGCGATACCTTGAGCTACACGCTGGCTGCCGTCAACCGCGGTCCATCTGATGCTGACGTGGTACTCACCGACAGACTGCCAGCGGGTAGCCGGCTGATATCGGCTACCTGCAGCCGGGGTGACGATTGCCGGGTAGAGAAGCAGGGTCCGGCAGATGACACCATCATTTGTAGGCTGGGTCGGCTAAGCAGCGGGGATACGATCACGGTGGAGGTTGTAGCCGCCATAAGGGAACCTCTCGTCTCGGTGGGGGAGCTCAGCCATTCCGCCAGGGTCGAGGCCGACCAGCCAGACCCCAACTCCGGAAACAACGAGATCACCGAGTGCGTCCCTCTGACCTTCCAGGGGGCTGACTAGCCGATGGCCTTCCTGCCCTTCATCCTGCGTCGAACCAGACGGCATTGGCACATCCTTCTCACCCTGATCGTTGGGGTAGTGTTGGGGACGGCGCTGATGGCGGGTGGTCCTTTGCTGATCGACGCCGTCGTGGAGATGGGGCTTCGCCTCACGCTTCAGGGTGCCAGCGTCTCAGAGGGAAACCTGCGCCTCACCACGTCCACTCCCGCTGATCCAGAGGGGGCTGAGGGCGTCACCGGGGCCGTCCAGGGCCTGCTGTCGGAAGCGCTGGAGGACCATCTAGATCTCGTTATCCAGTCGGGCGCGTCCCGCTGGATGTTCCCTTGGGTCGGCGGCCGATTGGCCAGGGACCAGCGGGTCAAGCTGGGCTTCTACACAGGACTGCAGGATCGCGTCGAGTACGTGGCCGGCGAGTGGCCCGCGCAGCCGAGCAGCGCCCCGCAGGTTGTTCGGGCCGTCGTCAGCGACGGAATGGCCCGTGCCTTCGCTCTCCGTGTCGGCGATCGGCTGCCCCTAAGCCTGGACGAGGACGATGCAGACCCGTTCGCGTGGGTCGAGGTCGCAGGTGTCGTGCGACCGCGGAATCCCCGCGACCCGTACTGGTTTGGCGAGTTCGGTCCTCTGACGCCGCAGGCGACCGAGCGTTGGTCTGGCCAGTATGGCGCAATCGTGCCTGTGGATTCCTTCTTCCCCACCGTCTCATCGCTGTTCCCCGGAGGGAGCCTCGACCTGGCCTGGCACGTGTTGTTGAAGCACTATGCCTTCTCCGCAGCCGACATCGAACCGATCCGGGCGCGGCTCAGAGGGCTCGCCACTGACCTAGATGCGCTTGACCCACCGGTAGCCCTCGAGACCGCTGTTCCTGACATCCTAAGCCGTTTCCAGGTGCAGCTCGAGTCCATTCGCGTGCCCATCTACATCCTTCTCGCCGAGGTGATGCTCTTGGTGCTCTACTACGTGACGATGGTGGCGGCGCTGCTTATGGGTCAAGTGGAAAGGGAGTTCGCCATCCTGCGTAGCCGTGGGGCCTCCGCCTGGCAGATCGCCGTTATACAGGCAATTGAGGCGTTGATCATCCTGACAGCTGCCTTCTTGATCGGTCCCTGGCTCGGCTCAGCTTTGGTGAAGGGACTGACTTGGGTAGGGCCGCTGGCGGACGTGGGGCGGGCTGGTTTGAGATTGGGTCTCGGCCGGTCCGCCTGGCTGGCCGCCGGCATCGGAACCCTGGCCTGTCTGGCGGGCATCCTCCTTCCCCTTGGCCCGGCGCTTCGACGCACCATCGTTACGCATCAGCAGACCCTTGGACGCAGCGCTCGGCCACCCTGGTGGCAACGCCTGTACCTGGACGTGTTCCTCCTGGTGGCGGGGCTTATCCTGCTTTGGCGGCTCCGCCTGTACGGGCAGATGACGACCGGGGGACCTGGTGGCGCCCGTCTCGATTGGCTGCTGCTGATCTCTCCGGTGGCGGTGCTCGTGGGCACGGCCACCGTCCTGCTGCGTGTATTCCCCATCGTGCTCCAAGCCCTGTCTGCCCTTGCAGCCCGTCGGTCGGAGCTGCCTGGCCCGCTCGCCCTGTGGCAGGTGTCGCGCAATCCAACTCACGTGACCCGACTGGTCCTGCTGTTGACATTGGCCATCGCCCTGGCTATCCTGTCCACTGGCCTGAGCACCACCCTCGATCAGAGCGAGTCTGACCGAGCCCAGTACTTGGCGGGCAAGGACGTGCGGCTGACGTCCCAGCATGCGGTTCCCATCGTGGATCTCCAGTCGGCGCGCGGCGTGGAACACCTGTCGGGCCTCTGGCGCGGGAAGGGCACGGTGGACCTGGCGTCTAGTGAGGTGTCGACGGATACTGAGTATCCACGCTTCGAGATACTCGCTATCGACCCGGAATCCTTCTCCAGGGTCGCTACGTTTCGAGAGGACTTCGCCGACGGCGACATCGGCCAGCTGTTGAGCCAGCTTGCGGTCCTGGAGGGCCAGCATCCCACGCTGCTGTCTCTCCCTGGTCACCCGGCCCGCTTCGGGCTGTGGCTGTGGGGGATGCCTGAGGACAAGGCGGAACTGGACTCGTATCAGAGGTGGATCGACGGCGACAGCGATGCAGAGCGCGTGGGCGTGGTGGCCAAACTACAGACTGCACAGGGAGAGCTGTTCACCGTGCCTCTTCAGAGGCCAGAGGCCGCAGAAGACACCGCGCTGAAAACGGACCGCTTCGTGCTCAGGATGGACGTTGGCGGCCGCGATGTCGAGCTGCGATTCGCCGTCAAGCCGGATAGCGACGGCTGGCACTACTTCGATGGTTCGCTGCCTGCCCTGCCGCGCGAAAGCTACCCGCTGAGTCTGCACTCTCTCTGGTTTGAGAATCAGGCTACCCGGCTTGGCGAGCCCATCCAGAAACACGTATCAATCGTCATAGACGACCTGACAGTGGTGGACGCTGCCACGGGGGAGCCTACTGTCGTTGCGGACTTCGAGGATCTCACTCGAATACTGTTCCTGAATGTCATGGACGGCTCAAGCATCTGGCACGGGCTATTCACCAGTCCGACATCCGCCGCGTCTCATTCGGGAAAATCGGGTCAGGGCATCTATATGACCTTCACTCGCCCTGAACAGACATACGCCCTTCGGATGCGACA
>JASFVG010000461.1:0-3853 GCA_050049955.1 Anaerolineae bacterium
CAATCCCCTCACGGGTGGCGATCTTTCGCAGCAAAGTGCGCACCGCCTCTACGTTGCCCCATTCCAGGACCAGGCCGTCGAGGTCGCTCCGCGTGAGCAAGCCCTTCTCGTAGCACTCCATCGCCCAGCCGACCGTCCAGCCCGCTTCGTTGCAGTCTAGACCCAAGCCGTCAACCTCACGGGTTAGCATAACGACTGCGCCTAGATCCGAGTTGCCGATCTGGGGTCCCCAGGCGGCGACCTGTTCGTATTCGGGCTCTTCCCCAACAAAGCCGGTATAGGGACCCTCGGTGACCGTGACCTCTTTGACGTGGGCAAACCGGCACTGATAGCAGGGCACAGATCGCAGATCAAAGTGGGTACGCATGTACTGCCCACTCATGCGCGCATGTTCAGGAAAGAGGTTGGTGGTGTAGTTCTTGACCGGTAGGAAGCCGGCGTCGTGAACAGCCGAAAACCCCCCAGCGGTGCCCCACTCGTACACGGTGCCAAAGGTCTTGGCATGTTCAAACATGGCCAGGTTGGTCTCTTTCAGGCGATCGCGATCGTGAATGGCGAAGTTGATCTTGCCCTTGTAGGCCACCACAGCCTTGACGTTCTTGGACCCCAGAACGGCACCTAATCCGTTGTGGGCTGCCAGGTGCCCGCCGTCCCCGCCGATGGCCGCAAAGCGGACGCGGTGCTCACCCGACGGGCCAATGCCATAGACGCTGACCTGGCGACCCTTTACCCCCAGTTCCTCGCGCAGGCTCTCCTCCAGGTCAAAGAGATCCTTGCCCGCGAGATGCCGGGCATCACGGAGTTCGGCCTTCCCATCCTTGAGCCAGAGGTACACCAGGTGCGGTGCCCTGCCCTGGAGAATGATGCCATCATACCCGGAGAACTTGAGGTAGGCGCCGAAAAAGCCGTTAGCTTGCGAGCAGCCGGCCAGGTTAGTCATGGGACCTCTTGAAGCAACGTTGAAGGTTCCAGCGCCGTAGACGCCGCTCCCGGCCAACGGGCCCGACGTCCAGATCGTGCGGTTTTCGGGGTCTGACCATTCGATGCCAGGAGGCACCTCCTCGTAGAGGATGCGCGCTCCAAAGCCGACGCCCCCAACCCACTTCTTGACAAATGCTGGCTCCAGCGCGTCCTCTGACATCTCCCCAGCAGAAAGGTTCACGCGCAGGATCTTGCCCACGTATCCGCCAATGTCCATCATGTAACCCTCTTTCTGTCCACGTACAAGGCACCTCGAACGCGACGCTAGTCGCGCGTGCGTTGCCTTCCTACTCTCCCAGGACTAGCCGCCGCATCTCGGGGATGGAGTGAGCCCGCTGCGCCACATACTCGAGTCCGGCATCCGTCGCTTCGAGGAGAGCCGGGATGCCGCCGAAGCGTTCAACTGCGCTGGGGACCGGTTTGAAACGAAGCCAGATGCTCGCCCCCGGTCCTCCCAGGGCATTGGTACTGATGATACCATGCTTCTCCAGCCAATACAGGCCAACACCGGCCGTCACCTCACCGGGCACGATAGGCAGCTCGCCTCCGCTTGGGCTGGCGGCTGACACCATCTCATACACCTCCTCGGCCGGCAAGCTCGCTCCTAGCGCCGAGCGTACGACCCGTTCCGTACCGTAACGTTCGCGAAGCCGGTGGTAGATCTCCCTTCCCAGCTCGACCTCGTGGCGCAGGTGGTTTGGGTCGAACTGGCTGAGGGAAGCCCACACACCCAGGGCCAGAGGTGGACGAGCCTCAAGCCCAAGCTCCGTGGCTTTTGCCGCGATCCGCACAACCAGATCCGCCCGTCCCACCATGAGGCCTGCCCTGGGGCCGCCCATTCCGGCCTTGTCGCAGGCCGTCACCCCCACGTCCACGCCCGTCTCCAGCGTCTTGAGCCCGCCAAAGGCAATGGGCCGCAGGCGTGCGCCATAAGCATCGTCCATGAGCGTTGGAATACCCCTTGATTTGGCCAGGGCAACGGCCCGCAGGAGCAGGTCCTGGTCCATGATGTGCAACTCACTCGATACCGCAGTGATGACAACCAGGCTAACGCCAGGGACGGCGAGATATCGCTCCACCTCGGGCAGCGTTTTGGCCTGCAACAGCTGGGCGCCGGCCAATCTGGTACCGCGCCCGATAGAAGGGTGGGAGCGGTTCTGTGGGACCACGGAGAGCACGCTCGATCCAGGCCCGGCCAGTGCCAGGCACGTTGACACGTTTCCGGCCGAGCAACGGTTGAAGACCGCAACCTCGTGCTCGGCAGTGCCGCCAAAGTGCTCCCGTGCTGCTTCAACGAGACTGTCCCAAAAAAAGGCCGGTCCCACCCATTCCTCTGCCCAGGCGATGGTGTCCGGAGACACGTTGAAATCGCGTCGGTGTCCGGAGAAGTTGTAGAAAGATGCATGTCCCAGGGCCTCCGCTCGCTCCCGGATGAGGCGCATAGCGTGGTTGCGGCGTTTCGCCTCTTCCAGGGTCGAAGATAGGATCGGTCCCCGGGCATAGCCAACAGCAGGATCGAGGGGATGTCCGAAACGATTCGCTGGTTGGGGCGTTTCAGATTGCGCTCGGTCAGGCATAGATATCACAGTCTGCTGCTGACACTGAGGGCTGTCTACCACCCCCTGTCCAGCGGCTTCTTGAGGGCGTTTTCGACCAGCATGTGCAGCATGGTGATCACAGCCTCCTGCGTCTCCGGCGATGTCCCATCAACCCAGGGCTGCTTCATGCCAGCTTCCCCTTCAGCGCCGGCGTAGGTGCAGTCGAGCCCCATGCGTCGCTCCATCTCGGGCGACTGAAGGATCGATGGATCCTGTTGCAGGTAAGCAAGGCAGGCCGACACGCCATATGCAGCCCAATTGCTGATGGCGCCCACGACCAGTACATCAGAGGGCACATGGCACAACGGATCCGAATCACAGGGACACTTGCACTTAGCCCAACATGGCGTAAGCTCCGTCAACTCCTCGGCGACAACGCCACAACCGACCTCATTGCCGAAATCTCCGATACCCACAGTGAGGATGCCGCGCCTGGATGCTTCTTCGGTCAGGTGGAACGCGTGCGTCGCGTGTTCCGATGGTCGTTCATGTCCGTTTGCACTATGGAGAACCCATTTGAGATTGGGTCCCATCGTCTCGATGGCGACCACGGCCGCGGGTTCAAGCTCATCCAGCAGCGCCCTGGATTGGTCTAGGGCGTTTTCCTTTTTCAGTGTAAAGGGGCGTACCAGCGCGGTCGGATAGAACCCGTCGAACTCTGCCATCTCCCGGTCGGCACTGGGCGTGATGCCAGCCGCCTCGGAGGCAGCCAGGACCGGCGGAAGGTAGGGCTCTGCTGCAATGTAGACTGGACGAGCGCCAAGACCCAACTTCAAGGCCCGGGCCAGGCTGGCCGATCCCAGTGGTCCGTCGCTCTCGCCCCGCGGTCTCCACGGTGGTCTCCCTGAACCTGTTGTGATCAGAACATACTGGCCGTTGCCGACAGCCTCCTTAAGACGCTCCGCTGCCAACAAGGTCAAGGCCCGCCCTTGCGCACGGTAGGCTGCTTCATACAGCGGAAGGATCGCGCCCCGGTTGGCGACTCCGCTGCGCTTCATCTCGATCGTCACCAGGCGGTCAACGTGGATCCCGAACGTCTCGGTCATACTGCTCCATCTCCTTTGCCAGCCTGTTCTTGGTCTAGCCCTAGGCGATTTCCTGGTCGACGCTATCCAGGAGGTCGTCAATGATATCGAGACCGATCGCTAGCTCACTCTCCGTGATGATGAGGGGCGGTCCCACAAAAAGCAGATTTCGCATTACGTTGGTGCTGAGCCCTCGCTCCAGCAATCTGCCGCGAATGGTGCCGGCCACAACTGGATCCAGAGGTTCTT
>JASFVG010000462.1:0-3841 GCA_050049955.1 Anaerolineae bacterium
CATTATACCAACAAACGTCACCTTGGCAAATGGAAGCGGCCCCGGCTCCGAGCTTTCACGGTAGGAGGTCGGCACGCGGTGCCATCGCCCGATCGGGTTTGCAGCACCGATAGGGCCATGCTATGATACAAGATGTCGACCCGGAACAGATGATGCCTTCTCACGGATCTCGGTCGAGAAACCGCCAGGGCGACGGGTCGGTGAGGTGCTTGGCGGTTCAACTGAGGTCGCGGGAGTCCCTGCATTGAGACTCGACGCACTGGATAGCCTACAGCCTGAATACATCCAGGTCACCCATGCCGACCAGACTGCAACGTTGGCCCACTATTCGCTGGGGCACGGAGAACGGGAAACCCTTGTGATTGCCGGAGTCCACGGTCGCGAGCATGGTGGGATCCAGGCGAGTTTGGATCTACTGCTACGACTGGCCGATCGGCCCCTCTACGGTCGGATTGGGGTGATCCCAGTTTGCAACCCGCTGGCCTTCGCCGCGGAGACGCGTTTCACCCCGGGCTCCGATCGGGACATGGCGCGTGCTTTTACGCCAGACCCACCCAGAGACCTGACGGAGGCTCTGAGCCGCGCCGTGCTGAGTGTGGCTCAGAGGGCAGACGTCGTGCTGAACCTGCACAGCGCCGGCGACGCGCGCTACCTGCCCCACGCGATGTTCTATAGAGAACAGGATGCGGACTTCGCTGCCTCTTTCGGGTTGCCATTTGCGATCAGGCGCGGCACGCCAGAGTCACTCAGAAACCACATCTCCTCGCGCCTGGGGCCTGAGCAGCGCACGGTGACGCTGGAGCTAGGCGGTGGAACCGTCGCCTTTCCCGAGGATGTGGGCCTGGGCGTCGACAGAATCCTCGCCTTCTTGGGTCGGAACGGCGTCCTGGGTTCAGGCGAGTTCGCACGCGATCCCACACCACGGGAAATGGTTTGGCTGCGGGACGCGCGCCAGTTCGTACGTGCCCCAGGCGAGGGGGCGTTCTACAGCCAGTCGAGACCCGGCGCCGATTTCGTCGAGGGAGAGCCCTTCGGGCTCTGGGTGGGATTGAACGACGTCCGCCCGCGCCCGATGCTCGCCCCCATCGCCGGCAAACTCATCTACCTTCGGACGCGCAACCGAGTGCCCGGCGCGGGGAACGTGGCCATGTTTCTGCCTACCCGCCGATCGGGGGCTGACCGGCCTAGGCCTTGACCGCTGCAAGAAGCGTTGACCGTTTGACGAGGAGGTGCTATGAACGCAGACAGGCGATCCGAGCGCTTGGAGCTGGCTGACCTGGATCGGTTCATCGAACTGAGCAGGCTCGTAGGACTCAAACAGTTCGGTTTCAGCGACATTCGAGCCCGCCAGGACGAGAGACTAACCGACGACCTCCGTCAGCGGGCATTGGCCCGGATCGAGGATGCCCAGCTGATCCAGGCACCCGGCGACAGCTTCTTCCTCGGCTCCGTTGACTACATGGTACGCGAGTCACTCGACGGGCAGCTCGGATACACGGCCTTGGAAACCAACGGGGGAAGCAGCCGTGGGCTCACGCTGCTCAGCTCCCCGGACGTGGAGCGCCTTATGGCTGCCTTTGTCGAGATGCTGCGCTTCGTTGACGATGCCGCGCCACTGATCGTCATCGGATTCCCCGTTGGAGATTCCCTGATCACGGAGAAGTTCCTCATCATACATCGCCTCAAGGAGGCTATGGAGCTGGAACAGCCCGGTGCCAGGGTGAATGTGCTCTCCCTGGAGGACTTCCGCGTCAAGCGTCCCTTACTCGAGGGAGAAGCCGTCATCGTTCTCGCTCCGCACAGCCAGACCGCCCTTAGCTTACACGTCAGAGACAGTCGAGTGTATCTGCTGGACCGCAGAGTGGATATGATCATCGGTGACGGCGCTGTGGCTCAGCATCCCCGATTGGGCCACCAGAGGGCCGACGTCGTGCTGGCCAACTGGATCTTCCCCGTGACCGGGGACAAGTTCTCGACCTACGACGCCGTTGAACGGGCTCGGGATCTTGTGACGCCACACGGTATGGTACCCATCCGTTTCTGGCGAGCCGACAGCAGGGAAGAGCTGGAGGAGACCTGCGAGAAGGCATGTTCGGAGGTGCAAGGTCTGATCATCAAGCCATTCCGGGGAAGCGGTGGCACAGGAGTGCTACCGGTCCTGCCGGATTCGACGGTGGCGGACGTGGTGGAGGACAGCTTGGGGGAGTTTCGGGCCAAGTACGGTCACGCCCACAACCCGTTCCCCTACACGGTCTGCGAGAAGATCAATCCGCGCAAGGCATCCTGGGCGGGCGGTCACTACAACTACGACATCCGGGTCTACGTGGCACGAGAAGGGGATACTCTGGCTCCCGCAGGCTGCCTGTTCCGCCTGGCTCCCAAGCCCGACAAGGGGGACAACAGCAAGGACAGCCTGATCGTGAACCTGTCCGGCTATGGTGGCATGGCGATCGAACGAGGTTTGGGGCTCAGCAGTCAGAGCCTGGATACTGTCCACTTGGGGGAGGAGGATGTCGCCAGGATCTTCGCTGCCTCCACGGTTCTACTGGCCGCCATCGCGCGACAGCCCATGGACTGGTCGCAGCTCTAGAGCTTCGCAGGAGGTTGCTATGACTGAGGATGGACTTGCACGAAGCCAGAGTCCGGTGCTGGACCAACTCGAACGCCTGGTGGCATATTCGCCCTTGATCGGAGGGCATCGCCTGGTGGGGGTTGCGGACATACGGCATCGCCAGGACGCGCGGATGACCGCCCGCATTTGCCGCCGGGCGCTACGTTTGATTCCGGACGAGCAACTGATCGCCGCTCAGGGGCCTGATTTCTTTGTCGGCTCCGTTGACTACATGATCCGACTGCTGCCCGGTGGGGGAAAGCAATACGTGGTTCTGGAGACGAACGGAGGCAGTAATCGCGGATACTGCAGCCTGTCCCTGCACGACCTGGATCTGGCCTGCAACGGCTATCTGGAGATGCTTCGCTTCATCGACAGCCAAGCTCCGATGGTCGTGATGGGCCATCCCAAAGGGGACGCATTGCTCGTCGAGAAGATCTATCTGGCCGAGCGGCTCCGAGAGGAGATGCTGGCCAGTGCACTGTGCGAGACCGTCCGCATCATCCGGCTCCAGGACTTCCGTGGCGTCGTGGCGAAGGGCGAAGGCCTGATCATCATCGGTGACTACGAGTCCCTAATCCCGGCCCTGGTTGGGGCCGGGGACCGCATCATCCTCCATGGTCATCCGGTCAGTGCAATCATCGGCGACGGTGTCGCCCGGCGTCACTATCAGATGAGCCGAGGCGAGCGATTCGATGTCGTGTTGGCCAACTGGAGCTTCCCCGTGACTGACGATAAGTACCTCACGTATCGCGCGGTAGACATGGCCGCCAATATCCTCGTGCCCTTCGACGTGAGCCCGCTCCGGTTCTGGCGCGCGCACACCTTGGACGAGCTCGTAGCCCTGTGTGAGGTCCGGCGAAAGGAGATGGACCTGGTCATCAAGCCATTCCAGGGCAGCGGCGGTGCCGGGGTACATCCCATTGATGCCCGTTCGCCGATTCCCGTCGTCGTGGAGGAGAGCATGGGCGAGTTCCGGGAGAAGTTCGGCGCGTGGCGCAGCCCGTTCCCGTACACCGTTTGCGAGAAGGTGGAACCTCACCGAGCGGTGTGGCGCGACTCAGAGCGCAATTTCGACGTCCGCGTCTACGTGGCTCGCGATGGCGACCAGTTGCTCCCTGTGGGGGCGCTGTTCCGCATCGCCCTCGAGCCGTACATTGGCGAGAATCGGAAACGCGCCCTGGTTGTCAACCTGTCGGGCTACGGAGGCATTGACACGGAACGCGGGCT
>JASFVG010000463.1:0-3833 GCA_050049955.1 Anaerolineae bacterium
CGCGGGGCAGTCACAAGCGCTGCCCCACGGGCGGTGTGAGCCAGCGTGGAGGCCGCCAGGGGCATCCACTGCTCCAGACCGTGCCGTGCCTGATGGAACTGATGGACGATCGTCAGGCGCTCCCGCAGGGGCAGCTCAACCTCCCCCAGCAGCCGCTCGACGAAATAGCGGTAGCCCTCATGGGTTGGCACGCGTCCAGCAGACGTGTGCGGGTGAGTGAGGTATCCCGTCTCCTCCAGGTGGGCCAATTCGTTCCGCACGGTGGCCGAGCTTACAGGTAGGCCATAGTGTTCGACCAGAGCACGAGAGCTGACCGGCGCGGCGGTCTCCACGTACTCACGCACGGTCAGGCCCAGTATCGTCTGTTGGCGAAGGGTGAGTTCCTGCGTCGCGTCCATTGCCTACACTGCCTCGTTAGCACTCTACCTTGTGGAGTGCTAGAGGCCAACGTTAGATGATACCACGGCGTGGTCTATCTGTCAACCAGCGACGGTGTGTGCGCGTGCCGCGCCGCGCCAGACACTTGCCAACCGCACCCCATTCTGGTACGATTTGACATCACTTCTGAAAGGTACAGCTATGACAAGATCGAACCAGACAGTCCGCTACATTGCTCTGCGCCGCCATCGGAACAGCCGCACGCGCGGGAAATCCGGGATCCAGCAGCTGCTTCGCTTCCTGGGAATTGTGCTTCTTGCCCTGGTCATCTCGATCTCCCTCTCCGTGGTGGGAGGCGTGAGTGCCGTCGCCGGCGTGTACGCCTACTTCACCCGCGACCTGCCGGAGCCACACAAGATCGAGGCTGCCGAGGAGAACTTCGAGACAACGGAGATCTATGACCGCACCGGGCAGCACGTGATTGCCAGGGTGATCGACCCCACGGGCGGCGAAAGAACCTGGGTCTACCTCGACCAGCTTCCCGAGAACCTGATCAACGCAACGGTTGCCAGCGAGGATCGCTCATTCTGGGACAACCCAGGCATCAACCCGCGGGGAATCGCCCGCGCGCTGTGGGCCGACATTCGCGGGCAGGAGATCCAGGGTGGCTCCTCCATCACCCAGCAGCTGATCAAGAACATCGTGATCAAGGAGGAGCTACGCTACGTCAGCTCGGAAGGGCCTGAGTGGGAGGACTACGAACGGAAGATCACCGAGATTCTGCTCTCTCACCGCATCACCCAGAAGTACACCAAAGAGCAGATTCTCGAATGGTATCTGAACACCAACTTCTACGGAAACCTGGCGTATGGTATCGAGGCGGCGGCTCAGGTCTACTTCGGCAAGAGCGCCAGCGAGCTGGAGCTCTCCGAATCGGCGGCGCTGGTTGCCATCCCTCAGTACCCCCGCATGAATCCATTCGACAACCCAGAGATGGCTCGCCGGCGTCAGGGCCTGGTGCTCGACGCAATGATGCGAGATGGCTACATCACCGCGGCCGAAGCAGCCGTTGCCAAGGAGAAACCCTGGGACCTGGCTGAGGAGCAGTCTGCTCAGCGGTTCGACATGAGAGCCCCGCACTTCGCCGTTCACGTCCGTGACCTGCTAGAGACGATGCCGAGTGTTGGCCCTGAGGCCCTGTACCGGGGCGGGCTCCGGGTCTACACGACCGTGGACTTGGACCTGCAGGAGCAAGCGCAGTGCGCGGCCCAAGCACAGATCCGACGCCTGTCCGGCGAGGATGAGGAAGCGGTCATCCAGGAGGCGCTCGCTCGCGGCTGTGAGGCCGCCCGGTTCCTGCCTCCCCTCAGCGCCTACCGGTCCGGGATGGACAGCGAGGTCAACAACGCCTCGGTTGTGGCTATCCGACCAGCCACCGGGGAGATCCTGGCCATGGTCGGAAGCTTGGACTACTGGGATGAATCGATCGACGGTCAGTTCAACGTCTCTATGGACGGACAGGGCCGGCAGCCAGGCTCGTCGTTTAAGCCGTTCACCTACGTGACGCTCCTATCTCAGGGTCACAATGCTGCACATATGTTCCTCGACGTCCGCCAGGCGTTTCGCCAGCCCGGCGGTACGCCCTACGTCCCGGAGAACTACGATCGCAAGTATCACGGTCCACAGCGGCTCCGGCTCGCCCTGGCTCGCTCCTACAACATCCCTGCTGTCGAAGCACTTGAAATCGCTGGCGTCGACAACGTCATCCGCTCGGCCCACCGCATGGGGATCAATACCCTTGACCGGGGGCTCGACTACTACGGCCTGAGTCTGACTCTAGGCGGTGGCGAGGTCCACCTGCTTGATATGGCGTATGCCTTCAGCGTGTTCGGGAACAATGGCATGATGTATGGGGTCCCGCTGCTTGAGGAGCAGATGCGAGCGGGATACCGACAGCTAGACCCTGTCGCCATTCTCCGAGTGGAAGACCGGGACGGCAATGTGCTCTACAGCTACGACATGCCCAGCAGCGTCACCATCCTGGAGCCCCAGCTCGCGTACGTGATGAACGATATCCTGTCGGACGAGCAGGCCCGCTGGGCAGCGATGGGGCATCCCAACCCCTTGGAGCTTTCCAACGACCGGCCGACGGCGGCCAAGACCGGCACAACCAATGACTTCCGCGACGCCTGGACGATTGGCTACACGCCTCAACTGGTCGTTGGGGTCTGGGTGGGGAATACTGACAACAGCATGATGAACAATCTGCCGGGGCTGCGCGGCGCTGGACCGCTCTGGCACGCCGTGATGGAATACGCGCTTCAGGACGAGCCTCCAGCCGCCTTCACAAGACCGGAGGGCCTGATAGAGCAGTCAGTATGCGCCCTCTCCGGCAAGCGCCCCACCGACCACTGCCCCACCACGACCGAGCTATTCATCCCGGGGACCGAGCCAACTGAAGAGTGCGCTATCCATCAGACCTACCACGTCAATCGCGAGACAGGGCGACTGTGCACCGTCCATACCCCGCCGGAGCTCTGCGAGGAGAGGGTCTATGAGGTGTACCCTCCGGAGGCTGTGAGTTGGATCGCGGGCCTTGAGGAGGATAAGCGCCCGGAGACGCCCCCCATCCAGTATGACACAATCTATGGTCCTTCGCGTGCCGACGCCGAAGTGGCAATCACCTCGCCGGAGTCCTACGCCTACATCAGCGGGATCGTCCCCATTCAGGGCAACGCGCGAGGTGGGGACTTCAACTTCTACCGGCTGGTATTCGGCAAGGGGCTTAACCCTACCTCGTGGATTCAGATCGGGCCCGACCACGGCGAACAGGTTGACCACGGGCTGCTCGAGAACTGGGACACCAGGGAGCTGGACGGGCTATACAGTCTGCGGCTGCAAGCTGTGGATCATACCTCGAACCTGCGGGAGACGACTATTCAGGTGACGGTCGACAACATCTCGCCTACCCTTGACCTCAACTACCCGGAGGAAGGCTCGGAGTACGAGTTCGGGTACCACGAATGGGTCAACGTGAACGCTGAGGTAGAGGACTACTCCGTCGATCGCGTTGAGTTCTACGAGTACCCAGGAGGCAAGAGCGCGGAGCCCCCTAATCTACTGCCCTTCGCGGTCCGCCAGGTGGCGCCCTTCAACGTCAACTGGACACTCGACAGCTCTACGAGTCTCGGACTGCACACATTCTACGTTGTCGCCGTCGATGCAGCGGGGAACCAGGCCAAGAGCAACCTGGTGACCGTTCAGGTGGTTCCCCGAAAGGAAGAGGAGTAGGCGAGCGCCGGAAGCCGTCAGGCCAAGGCACCACGACACCTGGAGGGCGCTGACCGTATGGCCTCACCGAGGCCACGCATTCTCGTCACCAATGACGACGGTGTTATGTCACGTGGGCCTCAAGCGCTCCTTCGCAACCGCTGGCGGCGGCTCTTATGGGCATC
>JASFVG010000464.1:0-3827 GCA_050049955.1 Anaerolineae bacterium
CGGCCCAGTTTGGGCGAAAACGCGTGGCCCATTATGGCCGAAAACGTCTGGCCCAGTTGGGGCGAAAACGTCTGGCCCAGTTTGGGTGAAAACCCCTGGCCCATTATCGCCCGAAAGATGACAGGCTTCCCCCGTTGGGCGGGCTTCGGACATCCCCCAGCCTGGGGAGCGCCCCGGATGTGGGGTTACGGACCCAACACCACGCCCTGGGAGCCGTCGCCCGAAGAGGAGGGCGAGTTCCTTCGATCGCAGGTTGAATGGCTCCAGGAGCAGTTGGATGCCGTCACCCGTCGCATAGAGGAGCTCGAGCAGGAGGCCTAGCCCACTGCCCTAGTGGCACTGTGGAGCAAGCGGTGTCAAGCCTTAAGGCGCCACTCGCCCTTTGGGCATGGGCCTTGCTGATCGTGCCCTCACAACGCGAACAAAGCGGTTCAATCCCCCCTGTTGGAGGGAACTTAGTCTTGGGAGGCTTATCAATGAGGATCGTCGTCACAGCGAATGGCGCGGGTCTGGACGCGCCCGCAAGTCCAGTGTTTGGGCGTTGCCCATGGTACATCTTTGTGGATACGGATACCTTGGAGGCCGAGAGCGTAGAGAATCCGGCGATGAATGCTGCCGGAGGCGCAGGCATCCAGGCTGCCCAATTCGTCGTGGAGCAGGGAGCTCGGGCAGTCGTCACGGGAAACATGGGGCCTAATGCCTTCAACGTGTTCCGGTCGGCCGGCGTGCCGGTCTTCCTAGGGAAGGGCGGGACCGTTCGGGAATGCGTGGAGGCATTCAAGAGCGGTGAGCTGGACGAGACAGGTGGAGCCACGGGCCCGGCTCACGCGGGCATGGGCCGTGGTACCAGCCGCGGTATGGGAATGGGGCGTCGGATGTCGCCGATGGCAGTGCCGTCTGCGCCGGCTCGGCCGCCCGCTTTGGCAGAGGATCGAGAGGAAGAGATCGCTGAGCTTAGGGCGATGGCTGGCGACCTGCGCAACCGGCTCGCCCAGGTCGTCGAGCGGATTGATCAGCTCGAGCGGGGGAGGTAGGCGATGCGAAGCCAGATGCAGCGCGCGGTACGGATTGCGGTCTCCGCAGATGACGGGAGTGGCCTTGACAGTGTAGTCAGTCCGCACTTCGGACGCTGTCCCCACTTCATCATCGTCGATCTTGGCGGGAGTGAGGTCCAGCAAGTGACTGCAGTGGACAACCCCTATCGCGGTCACCACCAGCCCGGTCAGGTTCCGAGGTTCATTCGAGAGCAGGGCGCTGATGTGATGCTCACGGGCGGGATGGGCATGCGAGCGATCTCCCTCTTCCAGCAGTTCGGCATTGAGGCGGTGACCGGCGCCTTTGGCACGGTCCGGCGGTCCCTGGAGCAGTATCTTGGAGGCGCGTTGGAGGGCGCTCAGCCGTGCCGTGAGAGCGTGGAGCACGCTCACGACCATGAAGGAATCAGCCCACGTACGGCCACCTCGGAGGTGAGTTTGGCGGGCGGAGAGTATGAGGAGGACGAGGTGGGTCGCCTCCGTGAGGAAGTCGCCATGATGCAGGAGCAACTCGACAAAGCGATGGCTCGACTCAAGGCCTTGAGCGGGGACGCGTAGTAGGAGAGCTCGACGTGAATCCAGACGAATCGACCGATTTCGACCGTTTGGTCAGAGAGCTCCAATCCGAGATCGCCAGGCGCGAGCAAGAGCTCTACTCGGAGACCGTCCTTCGGGAGGCTAGGAATCCCCAGAACTTGGGCTCGCTCCCGGATGCCGATCTCTACGGTGCCGTGCGGGGCTGGTGTGGCGACTCGATGGAGATCACCATGCGGCTGAATGGTGGCACGATCAAAGAAGCTAGCTTCACCACTGACGGCTGCGGTGCAACGCTGGCGTGCGGCAGTATGCTCACCCAGATGTTGACCGGGATGACGCTGGCGGACGCTGAATGGGTTCTGCCGGAGGATTTGGTCCAGGCGCTCGACGGTCTACCGGAGGAGAGTATGCATTGTGCCGGGTTGGCGGTCAGCACGCTGCACAACGCGCTCTTCAATTGGCACGTAGCCGAGATGGAGCAGCAAGAGGAGGCAGATTGACTTCTGGCGTGCAAGGGCAAGCCCTCAAGCATTGCCATGTCGCGGACCGCGCTGGTCGCCTTGCTGATGAAGGCTATCATTGATCCGAGGCTGTCCTGCTCGCCGTGGGCGGGTACCTGCTAGAGGATCTGCAGACCCAGTCAATCAGAATGGCCACCGGGTTCTGTGGTGGGCTCGGCAGTAGCCAACAAGAGCTCTGTGGGGCGGTGAGTGGCGCCACGCTAGTGATTGGGGCGCTCTTCGGGCGCCTGGGCCTCGACGAGGACGACCAACGAGCGGTGGATCTCACAGCAGACTATCGGGATCGCTTCCTTGAGGGGTTCGGCTACACCCAGTGTGCACAATTGCGGGAGCACGTTGTGCATTCCCCTGAGGGGCTGGGATCGTCTGGGGCGCTAATCCAGCGGGCCGCATTGATCCTCCTAGACCAGCTGACCGGTACAGCGTGAAGTCGCGGCAAGCTAATGCTCTTCTCTCTGCTTGCCTCGCATGCCAGTGAGCGGGCCGGGACTGCCTGCAAGAGAGTCTGAGACTCAGTCGGCACCCGCGGTCGTCTGCGAGAGGCGACGACGATCGCGGCTGTTCCATCGGAACGGGTGACAACTCTATGGACTACAAGAGCTGGTCGGCCGTGGGGCTGGCGGTTCTGGCGGTTGCTCTGGTTGCCCAGTGCACGTCCACCGCGCAGCCAGGATCCTTGGGGACATTGCCCCCGACTACGGAGGCACAACCTGCCGCGTCTTTCGATACGCCACCACCGACGCGATGGCCCTCGGCCACAACCGCGGCGACCACCGCAGCTTCACCCAGTCCTGCCCCCACCCGGCCGCCAACATCAACCCCGACCATGGCAGCGACAGAGGAGGTGCTGACCGTGGCATTTGCTGTTGTGTACGACAACAATGCCTATGTAGCCGCCTCAGAGCCATCAGTCGAGGCTCCGATGGTGCGCACGTCCTGGGGCTTTGCCTGCTGGGTCGAGGTCGACGACACAACGCTGCTCTTCGATACCGGTGGCGACGGCGACACATTGATGGCCAACCTTGCCAGCCTCGGCCTTGATCCAAGCGCGATCGACGCGGTCGTGTTGTCTCATGCTCACGGAGACCACACTGGAGGGCTGATGCCCCTGCTCAGCACAGGTATCACGCCCATCGTCTACGTGCCCGCCTCATTCCCCGCTGCCTTCAAGCGAGACGTGCGTCGCTACACGGATTTGGTCGAGGTGACGGATGGCGCGATGATCAAGCCCGCCGTCTACACCACGGGCGAGGTGGGCTCTGGCATCATCGAGCAAGCGCTAGTAGTCAAGACGAGGGATGGGCTCGTCGTGATAACCGGCTGTGCGCACCCGGGTGTGGTTGAGATGGTGCGGCGTGCCAAGGAGGTCGCGGCGGACGCGTCCGATTCACAGGGCACAGCCAGCGGACTCCGTGTGGCGCTGGTTATGGGAGGATTTCATCTGGGAGGTGCAAGCCGCGCCCAAGTCGAGGCGATCGTCGAGGACTTCCGTGATCTAGGTGTGGACCGGGTCGCCCCTTGCCATTGCACGGGCGACCAGGCTCGACAACACTTCGCCGACAGCTTCGGGGAGGACTGCACCTTGGCCGGAGTAGGTTGGTCAACCCAGATGATCCTACCACACTAGGGAGGGCCCTATGCCGGTGTACGAGTATCGCTGTGAGGAGTGCGGTGAATCGTGCGAAATCCTTGTGAGAGGGCCTACGACCATCGCCTGCCCTCACTGTGGCAGCGC
>JASFVG010000465.1:0-3825 GCA_050049955.1 Anaerolineae bacterium
GGCGTTGCCACTACAACGTCGAGGCGTACGATCAGGCTTTGAAGGAGCTAGAGCTGGCCAGTTCTCTGGAACCTAGCCATGCGGCAACCCACCACCAGATGGGGCTTGTCCACGAAGCTCAAGGGCGATTGGAGGAGGCCTTAGAAGAGTATCGACTGGCCTGTGCGCTCGCGCCTGACCAGGCGTCATACTACCGTGACCTCGGCGCGGCCTACGGGCGGCTGCGCAAGCACGACCGCGCGCTCACAACGCTGAAGAAGGCAGCGTATCTGGATGAGTCGGCTGCGCTTCCCGACGATGCTGACTCACCGGAGACTGACGATGCAGGGGATGCCCCTTCCGTCGGCGCTGGGCAGCCCTGGCGGCTACGACGGTTGAGGGAGGTGTACGGTGAGCAGGGTCTGGTCTACGAGGGGCTCCATGCGTACGATGAGGCCCTGGGTGCATACCGGCGTGCAACGGAGGCGGAGCCGGAGATGGGGGGAAGCCACCACCTAAGGGCTGGCATGGTATGCCAACGGGTCGAGCGTCACGGAGAGGCGGTGGAACACTTCCAGAAGGCGTGCGGGCTACTCCCATCAAGTGCGACCCCTCGCTATCACCTGGGCTTGAGCTACGAAAGCCTGGAGCAGCCTGAGATGGCCCTGGGAGCCTATCGTAGGGCGGTGAACCTGGATCCGCAAGAACCGAGCTACCGCTTCACGCTGGGTCGTGTGGCCTATGGGCTAGGTCGGCTGAATGAGGCGGAAGATGAGACCCGCCAGGCTCTACGACTTGGCCGCGCCAAGGGTCGCTTTGCTCTGCCTGTGTCTGCCGCGGACATCCGGGCCCAATTGGGCAGGATCGCAGAAGCAAAGGGGGATCTGGAAGAGGCACTGGAGCAATACCGTCGTGCGGCCAAGTTGGCGCCCCAGAACATGAAGCATACGAAGAAGCTCGTCACACTCTACCGGGAGACTGGGCGGCACGATGAAGCTATGGAGGCGGTCAGGTGTGGGCTTCGGATGGATCCTCAGGACGCGAGTCTGCACGGAGAGCTCGGCAAGCTGTTTGCGGCCCAGGGCACATGCGATAATGCGTTGGAGCAGTATGACCAGGCCATAGCGCTGGAACCGATGGAATCGGAGCACCACCGCAACAGGGCGGCTGTGTTGCGGGCGATGGGTCAGTATGGTGAGGCTGCCAGGGGCCTGCGAAAGGCGATCAGGCTGAATGGGAGGAGGTCTGCCACCCACCAGGAGCTGGGCGCGGTCTTGGCGCTTCAGGGTAGGGATCAGGAGGCCCAGGAAGCATTCAGGATGGCGCTACAGCTCTCCCCGGATAGTCCTCACGCGCAGTATGAGTACGGCCGCGTCTGCCAACGGATAGGTGATCAAGATGAAGCAATTGGCGCCCTGCGCCACGCTCTCCAGAGACAACCAGACTGGCCTCAGGCCCACTACTACCTGGGACGGTCCTACCAGGCAAAAGGTGACCCTGCAGAGGCACTGCGACAATACACGCAGGCTACTGACCTTGCACCGCAGGACGCAACCTATCGGCGGGCGATCGGTGTCCTCCACCGAGAAGCTGGCGACCTACCTGAGGCCATAGCATCCCTTGAGGAAGCGGTAGCTTTGGCACCCGACGACGCCACGCTGCGTGGAGAACTGGCCGATACGTTCGCGAGCCGCGGGTGGCTGATCGAGGCCCTTGATCAGTACGAGCGGGCTGCCAGCCTGGCGCCGGGGGAGATCTTGTACCAGCGGCGTGCTGGAGAGATGCTGCGCGCCTTGGGCAGATTCGATGAAGCCATAGTGACTCTCGAAGCGGCGACCGAGGTGGCTCCGGAAGACCCGCGGGCATGCTTCGAGCTGGGCCGGACGTACCGCGAACTCGGACGGCACCGAGAGGCTCTCGCCGAGTACGAAAAGGCAGCGGAATTGGCCGAACAACTCGATGCCGGTGAGCCCGAGTACTGGTTCCATCTTGCTGAGGCGCTCTACAAGCTGGGAGAAGGGAATCGGGCCGCCGATGCGCTGGCGAAAGCGATTAGCCTCGATCCAGACGACCCGGAAGCCCACTACCGACTGGGTATCGTACTCGAGGAACAGGGTCGTGACGAAGACGCGGTAGAGGCCTACCGGACAGCGATAGAGTTGAAACCGGAAGCGGCGCTGTACCACCGCCAGCTGGGGTCAGTGCTGACCCGGTTGAAGCAACACGATGAGGCCCTAGTGGCACTGCGGAGCGCGTTGAGCATCGACGGGGGGGACGCGGACGCGCTGGCGATGCTGGGTGGCGTCTACGCGGAACTCGACCGCTACGATGACGCCATGCAGGCGCTTGACCAGGCAATCGGCCTCGCGCCTGATTCGGCGGTTTACTATCGCGAGCTGGGCAGGCTGTTCCAGCGACAGGGCAACTTGGAGAGGGCGGCAGAATGCCTTCGCCAGGCCATAGCGCTGGATGGGTCGGATGTCTTCGCCCGCAGGTCGCTCGGGGAGATATACGAGGCGGTAGCGACTGTCCCCGAAGGCTTGCAGAAAGCGCTCTCAGAGTACCGGCAGGCGGCTGACTACCGGGCGTGCGGCAGAGTCCTGCGCAAGCTCGGGCGTTTGGAGGAGGCAATCGAAGCGCTACAGGAAGCGCTCGTCTTCGATCCCGAGGACGCCGACGCGCATTCTGAACTGGGCATCGCCTATGAGGCCCAGCAGCGGTATGCGCGCGCTCGGTCGGAGTATCAAGAGGCTATCGGGTTGAGACCTGATACGGGGCAGTACTGGCTGCAACTGGGTACCGTTTGGAGGAAGATCGGACTGCAAGCACAAGTGCTCCGGCAAGCCGGGATACCCGAGGAGGCCGCGCCCGATGGGGTGGACGAGGCTCTTCTGGAACCGCTGCCGCTGGTGGAGCGGTATGACGAGGGGATATCGGCTCTTCGGACCGCAGCGGATCTGGGCGATGATTCGCCTCAATTGCATACCGAGCTTGGTTCTCTGCTGCTGCTAGATGGACGGCCGGAGGAAGCGATCGCGGAGCTACAGATGGTGATCGGCACAGCCCCTCAAGACGCTTTCGCCCATCTAGCTCTGGGAATGGCATATCGGGGCACCGAGGACTATAAAGCCAGCATCCGGGAGCTGCGGACAGCACAAAGCCTGGAGCCCGATTGTGCGAGAACGCGGTACGAGATGGCCGTGACGCTGAAGGAGGCAGGTGTACAGGAGGGTTCCGAGGATGCAGCCCTAGCCCAGGTGGACGCCGCCGATGGTGCTGTCAGCGCTCTGAAGAAGGCCACTGAGCTGGCACCCTCCGCAGCCTGGTACCACCGGGCTCTCGGCAAGACGCTTCACGAGGCTGGCCGGTTGGACGAGGCGCGAGAGGCTCTCGAGGAGGCGGTGATTCGACGCCCGGGCGTGGCAGCCTGGCACGCGGATCTCGGAGATGTGTACAAGCAGCAGGGCAGCGCTGACGCGGCGTTGGAGCAATACCTGCGGGCGGTGGAACTGTCTCCCGACAGGTCTGGCTACGTCCACCGGGCAGGACTGGCCTACACCAGAGCGGGCAAGGACGAGAAGGCAGTGGAGTTCCTGGAGAAAGCAGTTCGGATCCAGCCGAACGAGCCGACCCTGCTTGCGGACCTAGGGGATGCATACTGCCGCCAGGGCCGTCTCGGGAAACCCGAGCTATTCAACCGTGCGCAGGCGATGTATCAGCGTGCTGCTCAGGTGGATCCCGACAACCCCTCCTACTTGCTATATCTAGGCAACGTGGCGGCAGAACTCGGGGACATCGAGGATGCCCTAGATATCTTCAGCGAGGTCCTTTCCCGAAGGCCGGAGT
>JASFVG010000466.1:0-3818 GCA_050049955.1 Anaerolineae bacterium
GGTGCCGGGGCAATGCGGAGTGACCCTGCTGCAAGCGTTTGGACCTCGACGCGTGACTGTGGAAAGGGAGGCGAATCATGTTGTTCGTGGCGTTGGGCAAGGGGAAGACGGGGACCGTGGAGGAGAGGAGCGCCCGCCGAATCGAGTGGGCTCCTCCCGAGGGTGCAGGAGAAGCGGTAGCCGAGTACTGGCTCCAGGGCATAGATCCCGCGGTTGTTGGGGTCTTCAAGGCCGATCACATCAGCCAGATCTGGGCGATGCTCTCCGGATGGCACGATGTTCTTGACTTCAACGTATACCCGGCTGTTGAGGCCGGGGAAGGGGTGGAGCTGCTGAAACAGATGCTCGACGTATAGCAGCAGACAGTCGGGTAGCAGACGCGACCTACGTCGAGTAGCTCGCTGAGTAGCGGATAGCGGGCGAGCGGAGGCGGGCCTGCGGGCCCAGAGCGATGTCGCTGAATGGTGTTGGGGCGGGTGCGGCCGTGGGTGGCTGACCCGCCCCACGTCTATTGGAGAAAGAACGGGCGGCGGGTAGCAAACCTGCCCTACACCATGGAGTGAGGGAGACGGGGGGTGGTGGGCGGATGCCTGAATCAGTGCACTTCTGGCTCGAGGAGCTGGCGGAGGGGGTGTACGCGGCGATTCACGTCGCGGGCGGCGCGGCGATTGGGAATGCGGGGATCGTGGACCTGGGCGGGCGGACTTTGGTCTACGATACGTTCTTCACGCCGCAGGCGGGGGAGGATCTGCGGATCGCAGCGCAGGCGGTGACAGGCCGTGCCGTCGACTGGGTCGTGAACAGCCACTACCACAACGACCACATCTGGGGCAATCAGGCGTTCGACGGGGGCACGACTATCGTGGCGACGGAGGAGACGCGGCGGCTGATTGTCGAGACGCGTGGGCACGACGACTTCGACACGTTCATGGAGAACGCAGAGGTGAGCCTGGAATCGACGCTGGCCCAGTTCGAGGCGACGGAGGACGAGGGCGAGCGACGGCAAGTGGCGTTCTGGGTCGACTATCACCGGGCCCAGGTGGAGGCGAAGCCGATCCTCGAGGTGCGCGCGCCGGATCTGGCATTTGCTGACCGGATGGCCTTCCACGGTAGGGAGCGTTCAGCGGAGCTGATTGCCTACGACAAGGGTCACTGCCCGAGCGATGCCGTACTGTTCCTCCCAGAGGAGGGGATCGTCTTCATGGGCGACTTGCTGTTCGTCGACCACCACCCCTGGTTGGGCGCGGGCGACCCCGACTGCTTTCGACAGATCCTGCGGGAGGTCGCTGAGCTCAAGCCGCGGATGGTGGTGCCGGGCCACGGGCCTGTCGGTGGACCGGAGAGCCTGGAGCATATGAGCCAGTACGTGGACGAGCTGGATGGGCTGGCGCGGAGCATGCTCAAGACGGGGGATGTGGAGAAGCGGATCGATGCGATGGCGGTGCCGCAGGCGTGGGAGGAATGGGGTTTGGCTGCGTTCTTCACGTTGAATCTGCGGTTCTTGTGTGAGCTTCGCGCGGTGGAGGTCCCTCCCTAGATCTCTCGACCGAGCTCGAGGCATACGGGATGACGGCTGGAGGTTGAGCAGGCGAAGAGATGCCTTGCTTCCGGCCATCTAGCCTGCCCCTAGGGCGCCGAGCACCTGGTCTGGAGAGGAGACGCGGCTAGCCGATATCGGCGAGTGTCCCCTCCAGCCAACTCGCTACGTACTCCGCGACGTCGGGCCAGCCAGGCTGCGCAACCAACCAGTGCGCCTGGTTGGCGAACTCCTTGTAGGTGGACACGGCCTTGTACTGCCTAGCCACCCACCGAACGATTGGCACGGGTGTGATCCTGTCTTCGGAAGCGCCGACGACCAGGACGGGGCAGGTCATATCTGACTCTTCGACTTGGGCCGCTCGTTTCGGATCCAGGAACCAGTACCCGATCTCGGATGCTGCCCGACCCGACTCATAGACGAGTCGCCCATAGGTCTCTCTCTGTTCGTGGATCGGCAACAAGTGGAGCATGGAGTAGACGGCTTCCTCGAAGGTCTGGCGAAAGGGTCTCCTCCAGAAGGCCCACCTGGTCTGGCCACTCCAGAAGCTCCGCATCACCGAGGGCTGCAGCAGCATCCGATTTCCGGCAGGCGGCGCGGGACCGAGCAGCACGAGGGCTTTGGCTAGCCCTCGACTTCCCATGATCTGGGCCAGGAGTCCCCCCATGGAGTGACCCATGATGATGGGCTGACAGCCCAGCGCCCGGATTTCCTGCTCCAGGTCCTCGGCATAGTCAAGCAGGCTGGTCGCACCCAGTCGGGGGTCTGGCGCGTCAGCGGGGTCCATGTCGTGGAAGCGCAGGGTAGTCGCGACGCAGTGGTAGCCCGCTTGTGCGAAGAGGTCGATGTAGTTGTCCCAGAACCACGGTCCGACCCACATGCCGTGAATCATGAATATGGTCTCGTCCACGCCTCACTCTCCTTTAATTGCGATTGTACTCAGCTTGGAGCCCCGGACCGCGCGAGATCTGCCGCCCCGAACCGCCGCGACCGCCGTATGGTCGCATTCGGGGTTGCTCTATGATAGTTGAGCTCGGCGACACGGTCAAGGGTTTCTGCCATGCTCGTCGGGGGTCCATCTCTCTAGTTCTCCTCGGTAGGATGATTCCGCGGCTATGGGGGGCACTTCCCGGTTGGGGGTCGGGCGGGA
Organism: Anaerolineae bacterium; assembly: GCA_050049955.1. Lineage (GTDB taxonomy): Bacteria > Chloroflexota > Anaerolineae > B4-G1 > B4-G1 > SKLM01. Next base: position 2,688 of record JASFVG010000466.1, read on the forward strand.
CGGGGATCCGCCATCCCGTTGGAGCAGAGGGAAGAACGGCGGAGGAGCGCGGGCTTTGTACCGGAACGGAAGCTAGAGTACAATCGGAGGTGCCGTTGGCGCGGGAGGGAGTGGGGTGAGGATGCGGGTAGGGATTATCGCTCCGGATCGTCCAAACACCCAGCGCAGTCAACGGGCGTGCTGAGCGATGATCTCCCAAGTCCGGAACTGGGGGACGCGATTCCGCGGAGGAGCTTCTACATGCGTGGACTGGTAGGGTGGAGTCTCAAGTACAGATTCTTGGTGATCGTCATCGCCGCGGCGCTGCTGCTGTTTGGCTACGCCCGGCTGCGCAAGATGCCGGTGGATGCCCTACCAGAGTTTGCGCCTGCGTATGTGGAAATCCAGACCGAGGCCCTCGGCCTGTCCGCCGAAGAGGTGGAGATGCTGGTGACCATCAACGTGGAGGAGTTGCTGATGGGAACGCCGTGGGTGCGGGAGATGCGCTCCACGTCGGTTCCAGGGCTGTCCTCGCTCGTCCTGATCTTTGAGCCCGGAACGGATGTCATGCTTGCGCGGCAGCTGGTGCAGGAGCGGCTCAATCTAGCCTGGGGGCTGCCTAACGTGTCGAAACCGCCCGTGATTGTGCAGCCTCTCTCGGCGACCAACCGGGTTATGATGGTGGGGCTTCACTCGGACCAGGTATCCCCGATCGCAATGTCCGTGCTCGCCCGGTGGAACATCCGGCCAGCCCTGATGGCGGTAGAAGGCGTGGCGAATGTGTCCATCTGGGGGCAGCGTAGGCGGCAGCTCCAGGTGCAGGTCGATCCGGAATGGCTGCGCGCCCGGGGTGTCACCTTGGATCAGATCATACAGACCGCTGGGGATGCTTTGTGGGTGTCACCGTTGACCTTCTTGAATGCATCGACATCCGGCAGCGGGGGATGGATCGATACCCCCCAGCAACGGCTCACGATACGACACGTGCTGCCGATCTCGAATCCGGATGATCTGGCCCAGGTGGCCGTGGCGGGCGTGGCGGGGCTGAGACTGGCCGACGTAGCCGATGTGGTGGAGGATCACCAGCCACTGATCGGAGATGCCCTGCTCGAGGACGGACCAGGCCTGCTGCTGGTGATCGAGAAGTTGCCA
>JASFVG010000467.1:0-3803 GCA_050049955.1 Anaerolineae bacterium
TGACTCGCCCTCGGTCAAAGCGAAAACGGCCTCTTGTACCAGTTGGGTCAGCCGTTGGGCGTTCGCCAGCCGCGGTCGCTCCTCCCGCAGTGCCTTCTCCTCGCCTGGCACGACCGCCGCGGACTCAATCTCATCAATCTGGAATCTCAAGAGATCGGCGCGATGAGCAAGCTCTCGCTCATCGCGCCGTAGTTGCCTCAGCTCGCCACGGACTTCGTCGACCCTTCCCACGATCTCGCTCACGCGCTGGCGCAATGGCCACAGATCCCCGTATCGATCGAGTAGACTGAGGTGTTCTGAGACCCTCAGCAGCGAGAGGTGCTCGCTCTGGCCATGGATATCGACCAGGCCCTCGGCGATTTCGCGCAGTAGCGCGAGTGTGACCGTTCGCCCATTCACGCGGCAGATGTTCCGCCGGCTCAGTCTCACCTCGCGCCCTAACAGCAGCAGATCAGAGTACTCATCCTCAAGCCCTTCCTGCCGCAGGAAAGGACCGATGCGCGCTCGCGCACCCGGCTCCAGATGGAACACCGCCTCTATCAGGGCGCGCTCCGCACCAGTCCGCACCACCGTGCTATCAGCCCAGCCACCAAGTACCAGCTCCACGGCGTCAACAATGATTGACTTCCCAGCGCCTGTCTCCCCGGTCAACACAACGAGCCCCGAGTCGAACCGCAAATCCAACTCATCGATAATGGCGAAATCGCGGATACGCAGCTCTTGCAGCACGAACTCCTCCTAGATCCGCCTGCCAGGCCTCAGGCGCGCATACGCCGCTCCCGTCGCTGTCAGCAAATAGACACCAAGCCACAGCAACCGAAGCAGGCCCCCGGCCCAGTAGCTCCACAGACTGGAAGCCCCCGCCAGAATGCCGATCAGAGACAGTAGTGACACAGCCAGCGTGGGCAGTGCACCCAGCAAGACGCTGCCACAGACCACCGCCCAGGTATGCCGACCGCGCCTCCGCTTGACAGCCCACAACACTGCCTCGGCAATGGCGCCGCCGGCAACCGGGCCGAGAAAGAGCGTATACCACCCCAACCTGGGCACGAGCCATCCCGCGACTAGAGACAGAGGCAGCGCTACGACAGCCCCAACAAGGTAGTCGCTTGACCGAAACCCGGAGTAGAAGACCTGCTGCTGGGAGTTGACGCACTCCCTGCAACGATACCCCACCGGCGTCCTCACCGCGCATTTCGAGCAGATCGGCTTTCCGCACTTGTTGCAGCGTAGCCGCGTCTCTGCCTTGGGGTGGTTGGCACAGTACAAGCGATCGTCCATGGATCAACTCCGTCAGTTGGCACCTCGCGCCGCCCGATGCAACCCGTCCCTGCTCATCTGTCGTTCCGCGGCACCAAACGGCTAACCAGCGTCTTGTAGAAGTACGTCCGCTCCCGCACCCGCGCGAAACGCGCCACGTGTGTGCTGGCCTCCACACTCACCGCGTCTCGGTTCTCCAGGTCGGCCGCCACCTGCCCGTCCACCATTAGGACTGCCGGTCGCCGACCAACGACCGTGATTCGGACCGTGACACCCTCAGCCAGGACAATAGGCCGATCCATACTCAGGTGCGGAGCCACGGGGACCAGCAGGATATTCCTTAGCTGAGGCGGCAGAATCGGCCCGCCCGCAGCCAGCGCGTATGCCGTGCTCCCGGTTGGTGTGGCGACAATCAAGCCGTCGGCAACGTAGGTCGCCAACTCGCCGCCGTCCACCTCCGCGCGCAGATGCACCGCGCGTCCTCGGCCATGACGCCCCACAACCGCATCGTTTAGCGCATGCGCCTCGCATACGACCTCATCCCCACGGCTGGCCCATACCCGCAGCATAATCCGTTCCTCGACCCAGTAATCGCCAATGAGCGCGTGCTCCAGCACAGCCTTCCATCCGTCTGTCTCCGCTTCCGTAAGGAATCCCACGCGGCCCAGGTTGATCCCCAGAATGGGCACCCTATGGGGTGCCGCTAACCGGGCGGCCTGCAGGATAGAGCCATCACCGCCCACCGCCAGTAGCAGGTCAAGCTCGGGCAGGCTCAGCGCATCCAGGATCTCCTCGATTGCACTGACCTGCACCCTTTCGACACGCTGGCATATCCACGCCTCTATCTCTGCAGCCAGCGAACGCGCTTGCGGTATCCGCCCGTTGTAGAGCACGCCTACTCTACCGAATCCCATTGACACCTCACGATGGCCATGCTACGCCAGCAAAGGAACGCCCACTACAAGGAACGATCTGATTCGGCGTGGTACGCCGCAACAGGTACGCTACCATACAGGCAAGTCAGTCGCCCACAGTCCCCGGCGCCAGGTCGCCCAGCACTTCGCCCATTGACTCCACGTGGCTACCACGCCAATAGACCCTTCCGCAGCCACGGCATTCGCGGAAGACCTCCCGACTCTCGACGACGTGATCAGGCACGCGACTGGCAGCCCTCTCCACCGAGATCGCCTCAAGCACCGTATTGCAGACCGGGCACCGAGAGAGAGCCGGCTCCGGCGGCGGGCCGAGGGCGCTCTGGACCTCCAGCACCTGCTCGCCCAAGTCCTGTGACCGGATGAGAAGGGCATCTAGCCCACGGCGGCCTGATAGCTCGCGATCGGCGGTCAGCACAACACGGCCCTCGGAGCGAGCTCGGCGGGCTACCTCAGCATCCGTGGCCTCATTGTGGTAGGCCGTGTCGTAGCCAAGTATCCGAAGCCACCGTGCCAGCCTGCCGAGCATGCAATCGGCCAGTAGCCGCATACAGCCGTCCTTGGATGACACTTGGCGAAATCGATAGGGTCTGGTACTATTACGCTCAGCAGTGTCGGCAGGACAGGAGTGATTTGCGAGACGCCCACCGCCGCCCACCAAGTGCAACACCGAGCTGTCAATCGTCCGGTGCTCTGATAAGCCATTTTACCCTAGGGCACCGAGTATGACAATTGAGAGCTTGCTGCCCTCCCTCCTTGGCGCCCTTATCCCTGTGGGGCTCTTTCTTCTGGCCTGGGGGGGCATGGAGCCAGATCGAGCACGCCGGTCAGCAACGGCCGGAGCGCTGGCACTGTCGCTTGGCACCCTTGGGTACTTCGTTTTCGGTTTTGCCTTCCACCTCGGCGGGGCCGGCCTGGCAAGCAGCAATCCCGCCTACTCCGAGCTGACGCGGCTCCTAGCCCGGCAGAGCGACTCTGATTGGGGTTTGATCGGCCTGGCAGGCTTCCTGCTGAACAGAGACGTTGCCACCCCACAAGCCCTCGCCCTCTTCGTCGCCTACCTCCCTTTGGCGGTTTCGGCCGTGCTTCTGACGGTCCTGAGTATGTGCGGGCGTGCCCGTGGATGGCAGATGGCAATCAGCGGGTTCGTTGTCGGCGCGGTGATCTTTCCTGTCGCTGCCTGCTGGGCATGGGGTGGGGGCTGGCTGGCGAATCTCGGTACCACGCTTGAGCGCGGCCACGGGTTCGTCGACTATGGTGGTTCCGGTGTTGTATACCTTTTGGGCGGCTGTGCGGCCCTTGGAGCCCTCGTCGGTCTGGGATACCGGCTGCCTCCCGGCGCTACCAATACCCACGCATCAATGCCACCAGCACACTTTCCGCTGCTGTCCAACATCGGGGCGCTTGTCTTCGGTCTCGGCTGGCTGCTCTGGTCCCTGAGTAGCCCCTACCATGCCGCCGAAGCTGATCTCAACCTACCCCGACTCGCCGTCAACGGCCTGCTCTCGGCATCTGGCGCCATTCTCGCCACCCAAACCTACTGCTGGTTCACCGTGGGACACGCTGATGCACTGATGTCGGCTCGCGGGGCCGCGGCTGGTTTCGTCGCCG
>JASFVG010000468.1:0-3762 GCA_050049955.1 Anaerolineae bacterium
CGATCAAGAAGTCGATCACCGAGCTGATGAACAGCCCGTAGTTGATCGTGGCCGCGCCAGCCTCCTGGGCCGCAGCCAGGCTGTCGAATCGCCCCCCTGAGAGGTTGATGAACAGGTTGGAGAAGTCGACGTTGCCGAGCAGCAGGCCAATGGGTGGCATCAGGATATCGTTCACGAACGAGGTGACGATCTGGCCGAATGCCCCACCAATGATGATGCCGATAGCCAGGTCGACTACGTTTCCCCGCAGTGCAAACTCCTTGAATTCCTGTAGCATACCCACTCCCTTTCCCATATGCCTCCCGAAACGCCCCGTCAACGGTGGTAGATCCTCCCCGAGTATACCGGGGACCCCCCGGCAAGTCAATCGGTTGGCACGGACGGGTGGACAGGCCAGGCTTGCTCCAGGCTCTCACCCTGTTATAATCTCCGGCCTATGCTAAGAACACGTTATGCGTTTCCCATCGCTGCGTTCGTGCTCGCAGTCTTGACACTGCTGATTCTATCGCTGGTTGCGGTCGCCGTGATCCAGGCGCTGCCTGGCCGGTATGCCTACTACCTTCCGGGGCCACTGCAGTCACTGCGTCACAACCCGCACCCGGAGATCCTGCCCACGCCCATCTCTGTGCAGGCGTCTGCGCCGCCGACGGCTACCCCTGTGCCCGTCCTGACGCTGACGCCAACCCTGGTACTCACGCTGCCCCCAGCCTCCCCGGTCGCGTCGCAGACGCCCTCTCCGATGCCTTCACCCACCCCCGTGCCATCTGCGACGCCAACGATGCCTGCGGTCGTAGCGCTGACCGGCATACGCCACGAGCATCAGGGGTGGAACAACTGTGGGCCGACGACGTTGACCATGCTGCTCTCCTACTGGGGATGCGAGAAGACCCAGCAGGACGCAGCCCCCGTCCTTAAGCCGGACCCGGAGGACAAGCACGTCGGCATCTACCAGATGGAGGCGTACGCGCGAGACCAGGGTTTCAACGTGATCACGCGCGTGAATGGTAGCCTGGAGCGGCTCAAGGAATTGCTGCGTGCTGGCTTCCCCGTGATGGTCGAGACCTGGCACGTGCGCGATGCCCGGGACCAGCTCGGGCACTACCGGCTCGTTGTTGGCTACGACGACGCATCTCGTGAATTCCACCTCTACGACTCACTTGAGGGGCCGGACGTAAGGATCGGCTATCGGGAGATGGACGAGTTGTGGCGCGTCTTCAACCGCATCTACATGGTCGTCTACACGACCCCGGAGGAATGGGAGGCGGTTGCCGCCATCCTCGGCTCAGATCTAGACGATGCTGGCATGTATGAGCGGGCGTTGGAGGTGGCGCGCAATGAGGCGACGGCCCTACCGACCGACTGCGTGGCCTATGCCGACTGTGCGGACTGGGTGACCTTCTCCTGGTACAATGTCGGCGCCAGCCTCACGGCCCTGGGACGGCACGAGGAGGCGGCAGCAGCCTACGACAAGGCGCGGCAGCTGGGGCTCCATTTCCGCACCCTGTGGTACCAGTTTGGGCCCTACGAGAGCTACTACGCAGTGGGCCGCCACGACGACGTGATTGCCCTGGCAAATGCCACGCTGGCGACGGCGAGCAACCTGGAGGAGTCGTACTACTGGCGGGGCCGGTCCCGTCTGGCGCTGGGTGACGTTGAAGGGGCGCGTTCTGACTTCACCACGGCGCTGCGCTACCACGAGGATTGGCCGCCCGCCGTGGGCGCCCTGACGGATCTGGACGGTTCGTGACTACCTCGCATCCGCCAGGATGCTCCAACGCCATCATGGGGTGAGGGTGTCGACAACCGCCTCGCGACGGAGCAGCAGGCCGGGTAGCTGACGCAGCTCCTGGCTACCCAGCAGTGTAGCGGATACCACATAGGTCGTGGCCCCGAGGGCCAGACCTCCCACTGCGAACCAGCGTTCTCCTAGGCCGGGCAACAGAACGCGGACCCCCACGATCACGACCGCCATCAGCGCCGAGGCGACGAGCGTCCGTGCGACCGATGCCAGCAGTGTCCGCCCCTCGATACCCTCGAGGCGCCGCCGGGCCACCAGGAGGAGTAGCAGCAGCTGGATGCCCACGCCCACGGAGTTCGAAAGAGCCATCGATCCCTGGGCCAGCGAGGACAGGAGCAGCCATCCCAACACGCCGTTGATCAACAGGCCAGCCAGCGCCGCCCACAGGGGCGTCCACATGTCGCGCTGCGCGTAGAACAACCTGCTGACCACCTCCAGTGTGCTGTGGAAGACGAGCCCGAGGGCAAAGAACTGCAGCGCCAGGTAGACTCTGCCCGTCGTGGCCGCGTCGAACGCCCCCCGCTGGAGGAGCAGCACGGTCAGAGGGCGGCCCAGCGTGAACAGTCCGACGCCTGCCGGGACAGCAAGCGCTAACACGAGGCGCAGCGCCCACGAGGTCGTACGCCGGAGGCCTGCTCGATCCTTAGCGTTCGCCAACTCCGCCAAGGTGGGGAAGACGGTGATGCCCAGGGCGGTGCCCACAATTGTCTCCGGGAATTGCATGAGGCGCCAACCGTACTCGTACGCCGAGATGGCCCCCGGGGCGAGCCGAGAACCAAGGAAGGTAGGCAGTACGAAGCTCAGATAGGTAGCTCCCAGACCCAGCATACGGGGCCCCATCAGTCCCAGTAGGGTACGCAGGCGAGGATGGACCAGGGTGGGCCACCACCGAGCGCGGAAGCGGACCAGGCCGGGCACAAGGACCAAGAAGTAGACGAAAGCACCACCCACGCCACCCCATGCCAACCCAAAGATGCCCCACCGGGGTGCCAGCCACAGGGTCCCCGCGATACGGCCCAAGGTGTAGCAGACGGGTGCCAGCGCTGGGAGGAGGAAGTGTTGGTGGGCCCGCAGTGCCCCCACGAGAATACCGCTGGCGGTGAATACGAACGTCTGTACAAGAACCAGTCGCATCAGTCTCGCGCCCAGATCGATCTGTTCGGCGTTGAAGCCGGGCGCTACAGCCTTAATGACCTGGGGTGCGAAGAGCGCCGCCGCCACACTGACGGCAGCCACGACCAACAGCGCCAGGTTGACCACCGCCGACACCAGCCGCCAGGCCTGCTCATGCTCATCGCGGATGATGTGGGCCGACAGGATAGGGATCAAAGTCGTCGCCATGGCGCTGCCGGCCAGGATGGTGAAGAGACCGTCCGGCAGTTCGAACGCGGCATAATAGGCGTCCAGTTGAGCAGAAGTGCCGAATTCGCGGCCGATGACGATGTCCCGCGCCAGCGCCAGGACCTTGTCAACGGCGAAGAACACACCGACGAGGACCGCTGATCGCGCCACATGGGACGCGGAGGATGTCGGCCGCCGAGTCAACCGACCCTACTCCATCTCCAGGATTTCGACGCGTGCCGACGCCCTGTCTTTGAAGACCCGAGCACTGTCCGGTGAGCCGATGCCTCTTCCCAGGTGCATAGGGATAGCAATGCCCGGGCGGATGACTGCGGCCGCCTGCGCTGCCTCTTCAGCTGTCATCACGTAGATGCCGCTGACCGGCAGAAGAGCGATGTCGATAGCCTTCAAGGCCGCCATCTCGGGGATGTGGTCGGTGTCGCCAGCGTGGTAGATCCGCTGCCCTTCCGACGTGACGACGAACCCCACGTGGCCCGCTTCCCTGGCGTGATAGGGGACGCCTGGGCTTCGGAACTTGTTCACGTTGTACGCGGGCACGGCTTCCACCTGGAGACCCTTGACTCGGATCGTGTCACCTGGCTCTACGATCATCACGTCGCCAG
>JASFVG010000469.1:0-3751 GCA_050049955.1 Anaerolineae bacterium
ATCTTCCTAAGCATCTCTCTACTACCTCCTTTTAGTACTAGCAGCTAGCTATCGAGTAAGTACGGCCATACGGGTGATGAAGCGGTTGATGGAACTTGGTTCGGGGGATGATGGTGAGGTATTGCTTCTCTCTTGCCTCCTTTCCGGATTCCCTTCGGTCTGGAAGACTGATTGACATCAGCGTGCACGCAATCTGGCTACGTCCAGCGGGTCCATCGTAAGGGGCACATCGTCGCGCATCGATGTCAATAGAATGATGAGCCAGCGCCAGGTGGTCTACGGACGCTTCGATCCAATCATATACCCGATCCGCGCCGCGCGCAAGTCTGACCTTGAGGGTTCTCTCTCCGCTACTAAGGCACCTCGATGAACAGGGAAATGGGATCGACTCGATCGTTGATTGGAGAGATCTGCACATCCTCGTGGATGAGGCCAGCCCAGCAGTACTGCGGGTTTCGGGCTCCCACCACGTCGACAAAGCGGATGCCGCCAGTAACCACCGCCCGCGTGAACGGTGGAAGGTAGAGATGTCCATCTCTGTCCTCCAGCACGGTTCCGTCCCCCACAGCCCAGCGCCACGGGTAGTTGGTCGTCGCGTTCTCGCAGTGAATAGCGACCCGAAACACGCCCGACTGAATGTACTCGCCCAACGTCGCGTAGTTCTGCACGTTGGTGTAGACGCTGCCCGGCGGGGGACCGCTGGTCCGGATCGGTGCCGGGCTGTCGTTGTCCACCGTGAGCGTGAAGAACAGGGTCTCACCGAGCGGGACACTCTTGGAGGACCATTCGACATCGCCGTTGAAGATGTATGCCATGGGGACGCCACCATCTTGGATGGTTAGGGTCGTCTGCGCCACTGTTCGCTGCCCGACCGCGTCCCGGGCTTCCGCGTACACGGTGTACGTGCCATCCGGGGGCGGCTGTGCGCCATCATCGACGCCGGCGTCGTAGTCGAACGCATAGAGCCCGGCCATTCCCTCCCGTGCCAGCGTCTGCTCGTCCTGCTCCACCGGGTAGCGCGTGCCATCCTCGTCGAGCAGGTACACGGAGAGCAAGGTGTCTGTCTTAGACAGGGCAACGTTGATCTTGGCTCGGTCGCTGATGCCATCGCGGTTGGGTGTGAAGAGCACCGGGGAGACGGAGAAGTTTCGCAGTTCGGGAAGCTCTGTGTCCGCGTCCACAATCGTCAGCGTTCCCGTTGCCTGCTCGCTGTGCCCTAAGTCGTCGATTGCCTCGACGGCCCATGCATACTCACCGTCCTGGAGCACCCGGGCCTCCACCGAAAAGGCGTCGAATGTCTCGCCAGGCAGCACGTACCCATCGACTACGCCAGAGAACAGCACCTCGTAGGCCTTCTCAACCGACGGACCACGGCGTGCGCGGTCTCGGAAGGTGAAGCGTTGTCCCGCTTCGTCCTCGAACGTGATCGAGACACTTGCACCGCGGTTGAGGGTGTAGGAAACCTTCAGGACGTCTGAGTCGCCGTCGGCGTTTGGCGTGATCAGGTCGCGATCGAATGAGACGTTGGTCAGAAGTTGCCTGTTGCGGCACGCGGTGAGCAGCAAGGCGAGGCCTGTGACGATGGCCAGTAGGCGATACCGGTTATGCAATGTGATTCACCTCCTTGAGCCGGTGGGAGTGTACCATAGTTCGGGGAATTCGAAAACCCAGTGACTGGTCGACCCCAAGTGATCGACCAGGTGGAGACTGAAGCCGGCATAGCCTGCGGTGACTTGCAATCCACTATGAAATCGGTAGAATGCGAAGCCGTCAGGGGAGGTGGCTCGCGGGTGAACCATTGGTGCCATTGGCTCGCCTGACGATGGCCTCTCCTGTCGGGCGCCCTTGCGGCTCGGGACTATTCTGAGTGGCGCGAGAGCTAAGGGTACGGAGGCGATGGAGGCGCACGGTCTAGGATGGAAGGACTATGGACTACCTTGAATCTATCGCGTATCTGCATAGTCTGACTGATTACGAAACGACACGCATTAGGCGCTACACACCGGAGGCATTCGATCTCTCGCGGGTTCAGATGCTATTGGAGGAGGTCGGCAGCCCCCATCGAAGGTTTCGTTCCGCGCACATCGCCGGCACCAAGGGGAAGGGATCCACGGCGGCCATGGTCGAATCGTGTCTGCGGGCGGCTGGATATCACGCGGGGCTCTACACCTCGCCACACCTTCATACGTTTCGCGAACGGATTCGTGTTGGGGAGGATAAGATCAGGCGCGATGAGGTCGTTGGACTGGTCGAGGAGCTGCAGCCTCTGGTCGAAACCATACCTGAGCTGACGACATTTGAGGTCATCACGACCATGGGATTCCTCCACTTCGCTCGCAGTGACGTCGACGTGGCAGTTGTGGAAGTCGGACTGGGCGGGCGGCTCGACGCCACCAACGTTCTGCGTCCGGACGTGGCCGTGATCACGTCGATCAGCCGTGATCACACCTATCTGCTGGGCGATACGCTGGGCGAGATCGCGCGGGAGAAGGGTGGCATCATCAAGTCGGGCGTCCCGACCGTCAGCGCTCCTCAGCGGGCCGAGGCGATTCATGTGGTGGAGGCGATCTGCAGCGAGCGGAGGTCTCAGCTGGTGGAGATCTGCAGAGACTGGGACTATGATCCCGGCCCGGCGGATCGTCAAGGCCAGTCCTTCACCGTGCGCCGCGTCGCCGACGGCGGCTCTCCGCTTGATGGCGAGTACTGGATTCCGCTGCTGGGCCGTCATCAACTGGAGAATGCTGCCACGGCTGTGGCGACGCTCGACCTTTTACGGCAGCAGGGATATGATGTTCCTGTGGCTGCGGTGCGTGACGGGCTTGGAGCGATGGAGTGGCCGGGGCGCATGGAGATCCTGAGCCACGACCCACTGGTGGTCGTGGACTGTGCCCACAATCCCTACTCGGCGCGAACGCTGCGTGCTGCCCTGGAGGAGTGGTTCCCCGATACCAGGTGGGTGATGGTCTTTGGGGCTTCAGGCGACAAAGACATCGTGGGGATGCTCGAGGCACTGCTTCCGATCAGCGACTACACGATTGTTACTCGGGCCAACCACCCCCGTGCCATGGCGCCCATTGAGCTTGCCGATAGGGTGGCTGAGGTCGGGGGGGGAGCAGAGGTGAGCCTGAACGTCGACAAGTCGCTGGAGCGTGCGCTGGCCATGATGGATCCTGACAATGGGCTACTTGCGACCGGGTCGATCTTCCTGGTGGCTGGCCTGCGGGACGCCTGGGCCCGGCACGTTGGCGTGCCGCTCCCGGACAACGATACCGCTCTGGACCCCTCTGCCCGATGATCTGCAGCTTCTGTGGCCCTGCCAACAGCCGGTCCGGGCCATGTCGCACCCCGTCGAGACAAATCCCGTCAACCAACCTCGCCTTCTCGGTGCTTTGCCACCTTGACACGTGCGCCACCGTGGTGTAGACTGTGTCTATTGCAAGTGGTTGCACTAACGACCATTTGCAGTTCACACTAACGGAGGCAAGCGGCCATAGACCTTGGGCGGCAGGTCGACTTGCCCATTTGCTGGAACGGTGAGCAGGAGGAACGATGACTGTCCCACTACCGGAAAACCCGCGGGAACCTATCGAAGCAATGATACGCGAGGGTGACCTCGAAGGGTTGCTCAAGAAGGCCGGTGAGCTGCACGGTCACTTCTGCCCCTACGTGGCGCTCGGTGTGCGCGCCGGCTACACCGCCTTGACGGCGCTGGGCATCGAGCACAACCTGGGGATGGAGGAGGTGATCGCGA
>JASFVG010000470.1:0-3741 GCA_050049955.1 Anaerolineae bacterium
CGCATCTCCGCCAACGCCCCGCGCGTAAGCTCCCTCACCTCCGCTAGCCGGCGCTCCCCCTCCCCGGGATCGCGCTCCCAGAGTCGCGGCAGCACCTCGGCAATGATGCTGGCGGAGAAGAGGGTCTGGGTGACGGCGTCGTGGAGGTCGCGGGCCAGGCGCTGACGTTCCTGAACCACAGCCAACTGTTGCGTCTCCTCGAACAACCGGGCATTGTCGACGGCGACGGCGATCTGGTGGGCCAGGGACTGAACCACGGCCACATCGCTCTCGTCGAATGCGTCCAGGCGGTCGCTCTCCACATCCAATACGCCGATGACTTCGTCCTTCACCTTAAGGGGTACAATCAGGGCCGACCGACAGTCGCAGGTCTCCGGCTCCTGCCTGTAGCGCGGTTCCTGGCTGATATCCGGAATCAGCAGTGCCTCACCGCTCTCCGCTACGCGTCCCACGGCTCCTTGTTCACCGGCCTTATAGCGGATGACGCGCTCCAAAGGCGCATCGTTCCCGAAGATTGCCGCTCCGGGCCTGAAGACGACCTCGTCCCCCTCGACCAGGCCTATGCCGACCAGGTTGTACCCAAACGCCTCCTTGAGTAGCACGACAACCTGACCCAGCAACTCCTCGATGGCCAGGATGGAGGTGATGTGATAGCCCACCTCCCCGATCACACGGAACTGCTCGGCCCGGCGACGCTCCGCCTCCAGCAGCACCTGAAGATCCCGCGACCGCGCCTCGACCTCCCGCTCGAGCTCAAGACTGCGCGCCTCCACGTTCCGCACTCGAAGCCAGTACCCGCCGACGACGCCCACAGCCAGCACCGAAATGGCCAAGCCGCGGAACAGCCACGTCTCCCAGAAAGGCGGGGTCACGGTCAAGCGAACGTGAGTCCCCTCCTCGTTCCAAACGCCGTCGTTGTTAGAGCCGCGGACGCGGAAGACGTATTCGCCGCCCTGCAGGTTGGTGTAGTCCACGTGCCGGCGCGTCCCAGCATCCACCCAGTTCTCGTCCTGGCCCTCGAGCATGTACATGTACTGGTTCTTGTCCGGTGACGTGTAGTCCAGCGCCGAGAACTCAAAGGAGATGAAGTTGTCCCGGTAGGTCAGCGGAATGTGCGCGCCCGGCTTCAGATCGCGGTGAACCACCTGGTTAAACCTGCTGAACATAGTGATCACCACGGGCGGAACGTGCGGGTTGCCGGTGACCTGCTCCGGGTAGAAGGCATTGAAACCGCGGATGCCGCCAAAGAACAGCTCGCCACTGGGACTGGCGCAGTGAGCGCCCACGTTGAACTCGTTGTCCTGCAGGCCGTCGCCAACGTCATAGTTGTGGAAGGACTCCGCGATCGGGTCAAACCGGGAGAGCCCCCAGTTCGTACTCATCCATAGGTTGCCAACCGAATCAGCCTCGATGCCGTAGATCACATTGTTCGCCAGCCCTTCCTTCTCCGTGAAGTGGCTGAAGGCGCCGGTCTCAGGATCGAAACGATCGAGGCCGCTGCCCCAGGTGCCGACCCACATGGCCCCATCGGCCCCCTCGTGGAAGGAGAAGACAGCATCATTTGCCAAGCTCTGCGCATCGTCCGGATCGTTGAGATATCGCACGAACCCGTCTCCACCCGGGTCCATGACGTTCACACCACCCAGGGTGCCCACCCACAGCCTGCCCCCGGAGTCCTCGTAGAGCGCCCAGACTCGGTCATTGCTCAGGCTGTTCGGGTCCGTCTCGTCGTGCTGGTAGCGGACGAAACCTTCCGTCTCCCGGTCGAACCGGTTGAGCCCGCCCGCCCGTGTCCCGACCCACAGATCGCCCTTGCCATCCTCGAACAACACACTAACGCGGTTCTCGGAGAGGCTGGTGGGATCGTTCGGGTCATGGCGATAGTGGGCGAATGCGCCGGTTTCCCGGTCGAGTCGATCCAAACCACCACCTGTTCCCACCCACAGCACGCCCGTGCGATCCTCGAGGATCGCGCGCACATCGTCGCTGCTGAGACTATTTGCATCCTCCGGATCGTGGCGATAGACCTGGAGCTCGCCTGATTCCCGGTCTAGGCGGTTGAGCCCCCCGTTGAACGTGCCCACCCACAGCACGCCAGCGCTGTCCTCGTGGAGCGCCCAGATCATATTGTCGCTCAAGCTGTTGGGCAGATCAGGCTTGTGCTGGTAGAGGGTGAACTGGTCGGTCGTCCGACTGTACTTGCTGGCCCCACCTCCGTAGGTGCCAAACCAGAGCACGCCGGTCCGGTCCTCTAGGATCGACCAGACAGCATTACTGCTCAGGCTCTTGGGGTCACCCGGATCGTTCTGGTAATGGATGAACTGATCGTGGTCGTAGTCGTAGAGATCGAGCCCGTTCTGGGTGCCGACCCACAGTCTGCCGGCACTATCGACAAACAGAGCCTTCACCCGGTCGTGCGCTAGGCTGGGGGGCCCGGCGTCGTCGTGCTGGTAGCGGGTGAACGTCCGGGAGGAGCGGTCGTAGCGGTTCAGGCCTGCGTCCTCCGTGCCGACCCACACGTCCCCCTCGCGATCCTCGACGATGGCGGACACCTCCATCCCGCTCAGGCTCTGTGGGTCGTTGGGCCGGTTCTGGAAGCGTAGGAACGTGCCCGAAGCCCGATCCAACAGATTCAGACCGGCATCTGTTCCCACCCACAACCCTCCCTCTGCATCCTCGTAGATCGCGCCCACGCTGTCGTCGGAGAGACTCTGGGGATCGTCGGGATTGTGTCGGTAATGGACAAAAACCCCCGTATCGCGATCGAAGCGCTCGAGCCCGCCATCGTCGCTTCCGATCCACAGGGCACCCTCGCGATCCTCGTGCAGCGCTACGATCCAGGAGCCTCCGATGGATTCGCCGTCGGCTGGGTCGTGCAGATAGCGCACGAAGGTGCCCGTGGAACGGTCGAGCCGGTTGAGACCGTCGCGCGTCCCTATCCACAGGTCGCCCTCACGGTCCTCGTAGACGACGGAGACGAAGTCCTCAGAGAGCGTGCCCTCGTCGTCAGGATCGTGCTTGAAGACTGTGAAGTCGTAGCCGTCGTACTTGTTCAGCCCGTCCTCAGTGCCGAACCACATGAAGCCCCGCCGATCCTGTTCGATGGTGAGCACCACGTTTTGCGAGAGTCCATCCTCGCCCGTCAGCCGATCGAACCGGATGGTGCTCGCCGGGTCCCGCGGGACAGGGTCGAAGACAGCCGGCGCGGGCGCACCGACCAGCAGGCCCTCGTCAGCTGCAGGCGCCTCGACCACCTCCGGTCGTCGGCAGCCGGACAGGACGATGATGCTCACAGCGAAAGGCAGTATGACAAGCCGTCTATCGGGTATCATCTGCGATGCCCCTTTCTGTACACGAACTCGATTCTACACCACCCGGTTGCCAGGCGCAACATCGCGCACGACAACTGAACATGCATAAGAGGGCGAGAGCACCGAGGCCTTTTCGGACAACGGCTAGGTATGCTCTCGCCCCTGAGATGTGCGCCGTCCTATGCACGGATGTTCACCAGCGTTCCGACCTCCGCCCAGTCGAACAGCCATCCGGCCTCCTCGGTGGGGAGGTTGACGCAGCCGTGGCTCATAGGATGGCCGAAGTTGCCGTGCCAGGTGACGCCGTGCAGGCCATAGCCCTCGTGGAAATACATCACGTATGGCACGTCCTCGATGTAGTAGTCCGCCCCCGCCATATCGTCGTAGCGAAGCTTGATCCAGATCCGGTACTGGCCGGTCGGCGTCGGGG
>JASFVG010000471.1:0-3740 GCA_050049955.1 Anaerolineae bacterium
GCCCCGGTCGCTCTAAGCGCCCTGACCGGGCTGGGCGTCCACGTCGTCACCTTCAACGACTACCTGGCACGTCGTGACGCCGAGTGGATGGGACCCGTCTACCGCTTCCTCGGGTTAAGCGTCGCCTTCATTCTACAGCGCACGCGCCCCGCCGACCGTCGCCGGGCCTATCAGGCCGATATCACGTATCTCACTGCCAAGGAGGCCGGATTCGACTTCCTCCGCGACGGTCTGGCCTACGATCTCTCAGACCTTGTCCAGCGCCCCTTCCACATGGCCGTCGTAGACGAGGCGGACTCGGTTCTCATCGATGAGGCCCGCGTGCCCCTGGTCATCGCCGGGGCCATGGGGCCCCAGCAGGGCCAGCATCAATGGATGCGAAGCGTCGTCGAGCGGCTCGAGCCGGGCCTCCACTTCGCCACCGACGAGCAACGCCGGAACGTCCACCTGACGGAGGAAGGGGCCAGCCGCGCCGAGGAGCTCCTCGGCAGCGGAAACCTCTATGCCCCGGACAACCTTGAGTTGCTTACCGAGCTGAATCTCGCCCTGCATGCTGAGGCGCTGATGCGGCGGGACGTCGACTACATCGTCCGTCGCGACCGCGTCGAGATCGTCGATGACTTCACCGGCCGGGTGATCGACGACCGCCACTGGCCCGACGGTCTGCAGGCTGCCGTCGAGGCCAAGGAGGGCGTGAGGGGTTCGGAGCAGGGGCGCGTGATGGGCTCCATCACGCTCCAGCACTTCCTGGGCCAATATCCCCGCCTGAGCGGTATGACGGCCACCGCCGAGCCCGCCGCCGAGGAATTGCGCGACTTCTACGGGCTCGAGTTGCTCGTCGTGCCGCCAAACCGCGCGTGTGTCCGGGTCGACCATCCTGATGTCGTCTTCACGCATCGCGAGGCGAAACGTCGTGCGGTCGTCGCCGAGATCGACCGGGTCCACCTCACCGCCCGCCCGGTCCTCGTGGGTACCCTCACCGTGGAGGAGTCGGAGCGACTCGCAGCTGACCTGCAGGCGGCCGGGATCGACTGCAGCGTCCTCAACGCGCGGAGGGACGACCAAGAGGCCCAGATTGTCGCCGAGGCGGGTGCCCCCGGTGCCGTGACCATCTCCACGAACATGGCCGGAAGGGGCACCGACATCCGACTGGGAGGCGCCGGCGGGGAGGACTACGAACAGGTCGCAGCCCTCGGAGGTCTCTACGTCATTGGCACCAACCGCCACGAGAGTCGCCGCATCGACGATCAGCTGCGCGGCCGAGCCGGTCGCCAGGGCGACCCCGGCTCGTCCCGCTTCTTCATCAGCCTCGAGGACGAGCTGCTGGTGCGCTACGGGATCGACCATCTCATGCCGGAGCGGTGGCGCCCGGCGCCGCAAGCAAAGCCAGTCGACAACCGCGTGCTCCGCCGCGAGATTGACCGTGCCCAGCGCATCACCGAGGGCCAGAACCATGACATCAGGCACAACCTCTGGCGGTACGCGCATTTCATCGAGCAGCAGCGCTGGATCGTCAAAGAACGCCGGCGCCAGGTGCTGGAGAGGGCTGCCCCCTGCGTACTGCAGGACTGTGTCCCGGCTGCCTATGAGCGAGCACGGCTCGCGCTGGGCGAGGAGAGGCTTCACGATCTGGAACGCCGACTGACCCTTCACGCCATCGACGCCTGCTGGTCGGAGCACCTGGCGACGGTCACGGAGATTCGGGATTCCATCCACCTGGTTGAGGTGGGTGGCTTATCTCCCCTGACGGAGTTCCAGAAGCACGCCGTAGCATCCTTCGACCGCGTTCTGGACTGCATCGATCCGCGAGTGGTGGACGGGTTCAACTCGCTGGAGATCACCGCGGACGGCGTCGACGTGGACAAGCTGGGCCTCCGAGGCCCCTCGTCCACCTGGACCTACCTCGTCGGCGACCATGCCTTCACCGATCGACTGACGGCCGCCCTGGTGAGCCGGGGGGGCGTGGGATTCTCGGCGACTGCGGCGCTGGCGGGGCCCCTCCTCGTGGTGTGGGCCTTAACTCGGCGTTGGCAGCGCAGAGAAGCACGCTGAGTGGCTGAGCAGCCGGGCGGTCCGGTTGATCGCTCGAACGCCAGTACATAGCCTGCTCACGGAGACTGTCAATGGCTAGCAATACGACTGAACGGGTTGGAGACTTCTACGCGGAGACTTACGACACCGTGGTCTCCGACTGGCCAGGCGAGATCGACTTCTACCGGGACCTTGCCCGGCGGGCTGCAGATGCAGGGCAGGCGGTGTTGGAGGTAGCGTGTGGCACCGGACGCGTGGCCATTCGTCTGGCCCGCGACAGGGTGGACGTCGTCGGCGTCGACATCTCGCAAGCCATGCTGGCTATCGCCCGGCAGAAGAGCGCCGGGATGCGCAACGTCCGGTGGGTTCGCGCCGATATGCGGTCGTTCGCTCTCGAGGAGACCTTCGGCCTGGCCATCATCCCCGGTCACTCGTTCCAGAACATTCTGACCGCCGATGACCAGGTGGCGACGCTCAGGTCGATCAGACGTCACCTCGTACCGGACGGGACGCTGGTGGTTCACCTCGATCACCTCAGCATGCATTGGCTGGGGGAGCTGACGGGAGAGCTGGGCGGCAGGTTCGAGCTGGCCGAATCCTTCCGCCATCCCACCACCGGGCAGCTGGTCCGGACCCAGCGTGCTTGGTCCTACGAGCCCGCTACCCAGACGGCGGTCTCCCGGGTGGTGTGGGAGGCCATAGACGGCGGCGGGGAGCTGGTTGAGCGATGGGAAAGCGGACCCCTGCGATTCCACTGCGTGTTCCCGTTCGAAATGGACCACCTGCTCAAGCGGGCCGGATACGTGGTGCGATCCGTGTACGGCGACTTCTTTCGGGGTAAGCTGCGGGATGCCAGCTCGGAGATGGTCTGGGTGGCGGGCAATGGCGTGGGCTAGGCACGGAAGGCTCAGCCTGGGGCGGAGACACGAGGTATGAGGCTTGCGGCGACTGAACTAGAGATCGAAGTCCGAGAGGCAACCAGCGTGGATGTTCCGCTCATTCTGTCGTTCGTTCACGCCATGGCGGAGGTGGAGAAGCTGCAGGTCGCCGCCACAGAGGAGACGCTTCAGGAGTCACTATTTGGGGATGACCCCGCAGCGTACGCACTGCTCGGGTTCGTTGACGGCGCGCCGGTGGCCTACGTCATCTACTGCTTCACCTTTGCGACCATGGTCGGTAAGCGTGTCTTATGGTTGGACGACCTCTACGTGCAGAAAGAGTACCGCGGCAGGGGCATCGGGCGTGCCCTGATGGCCTACCTAGCAGATGTCGCCCTGCGGCACAACTGTGGACGGTTCGAGTGGAAGGTCCTCGACTGGAACCAGCCGGCCATCGATTTCTACGCCAACCTGGGTGCGCCGATTCTCGACCGTTGGGGCCTGTGCCGGCTAGACGAGGACGGCATAGCGCGCGTCGCCGGGATGCTGAGGCCGGTCGGCGAGTAGGGAGGATGGGGGATCCAGCGCGAGCACAAGCACATCCAGACCTCGGAGGTTTAGGCACCTACCTGGCCCGCGAGGGAGTCGTTGATCTTCAGCGGGGTCGGCTGGACAAGGCCTCGCACAAAACCTCCGAGGTCTTGTGAGGCGCGCAGCGAGATCTCTCGACTGCGCTCGAGATGACGGGGGAAGCGGGGCGGGCCGCGAATCCGCATTGAGCTCCAAAGGAGGCAGGATGGCACCAGATCCAGCAGGGCTACTTGAGATAGC
>JASFVG010000472.1:0-3714 GCA_050049955.1 Anaerolineae bacterium
ATCCCGTGATGCCCAGGCCCGAACTGACGTTGTGAATGACGCCGTGTCCCTGCCGGGGCATGACCGGCAGGACAGCATCGATGATGTTCAGATAGCCGAAGTAGTGGACCTCAGACTCCTGGCGCATATCCTCCGACGTGCGGTCCACGCAGGGGCTGAAGACGCAGACACAGGCGTTGTTGACCACTACGTCCACGCGCCCCCATAGCTGCACAACCTCCGCCACGACCTCCAGCGCCTGCTCTCGGTCAGTGACGTTGCAGCCGTAGACGCCCAGCGTATCTTAGTTGCACCTCAGCGACTCCAGACGGCCATTGGCCTGGTCGAGCGCTGCGACTCTGTCGCCCAGCTCCAGCAACGCCCGCGTCATCCCCAGACCTATGCCGCTGTTCGCCACCGTGATCACCGCGACGCGATGCGTCATGAACTTCCTCCCGGCAACCTCATACCGACCACCATCGATGTTCTGTGGGTTCGCGCTACCCCTCTGTCGAGGTCTTCCTTCCCCAGGCTGTGGCCCGCTCAAGCTCTCCCTCCTGCAGAGGCCCTCTCCTCCCCCGCACCACGAAGCCCTCCGGCGGGGCCACGAGCTTCCCGCCTCTGCCCTCAAGCTCAGCGGCAATCCTCTTCGCGGCGTAGCCGAAGATAGCGACCAGCTTAGTCGCCAGCCTGGTGTCGAAGGCTGCCACCTTGATGCCGTCCAAGGAGATCCCCTCCGCGCGGACCATGAAGCCTTGCAGGGCCTCCGTCGGCTGTCCGCCGTGGGTGGCGGAACCGACGACGAGGAGCTCCAGACCCTCAAGGTCGGACGCCTGGACAGCGGCCGCCCGAATGACTTGAGCACCAGCGCCGATACCGTCACCGATCGCCTGGGCAACCTTCTCCGTATTGCCGTAGACCGAGTCGTACACCACCATTGCCCGCATCGATTCTCACCCCCTATCCAAGAACACGAATTCGGAAGGTGCCCGAGACATCCCTATTGCCGCCTGGCTGCCATTCAGACGGCGGAAACGCTGCATATGGCATTGTACCACGAAATCGAATGCGGCGTATCAACGCACTGTTACCCCATGATCTGTCGGACCCAACTTGAGCCGTCGCATCGTGGAGCACATCCGCGCGAGGTGGGAAAGCAAGGATTACTGGTCAGAGAAGCTGGCCCGCCGAGCACTTCGCCAGCTTGTCGTCGGCGCCGTCTCCGTAGCGCATAAAGGCGAGGAAGCTCACGAAGGGTACGATCACGGTCACCAGGCCAATGCCGATCCCACGAGGCCAGCCGACCTGATGTGTTTGCCTCAGACCAACTGCCACCAAGAGCACCTGCCACACAACTGGGATCACCATCAACCGCAACGTCTCGATCCACCTCGGCCAGAATACGCCCAAGATGGGCACGAGGATGGTCGCCGGTATCCACATCAGTACCGCGCGCGGCACCACCCAGCCCACCGCGCACACCGCCAGCGCATCCTCGAATCGGTACGACGAAGCGTTCGCCCTGGCGGTGACAGCCAGGAGATGCGCGATGCCGGAGAACATGATCCAGGTCGCCAACCCCCAGGGCACCGTCCAGAGTACTTGATAGATGTAGTACCTCCCAGGATCAATCGGCATCCAGGGCTCAACGGCCGGAAGCCGACCGATGAAGTAATAGACCAGCGCGGTCAGCGCGTATAGGAAGGCGAAGACAACGTTGATCCACGCGGCGATCGCCACCTTGTTGGGCTTGGACACCAGCTCCCCCACGACCCGTCGCGGATACAGCGTGGCCAGCAGCCCGGTCTTGATCGCCTCAACGGCCGTAGCGGACAACTCCCCTCCCCTCCTGAATGACCCGGGTCTCCTGCCAGACACCTACTCCGGAGCCACTAGCTGGCTGGCCCAGTCAGCAGCCCGCTCCAGCTCACCCTCTCTCATCGGGCCTTCGGTCCCCTCCACGATGAATCCCTCGGGCGCGAGGGCTTGGTCGGCCCCTTTCCTCTGCAAGCGTCTAGCGATCGGCTCAGCGGCGTAGCCAAAGAGGTTCACCATGAAGGTCAAGAAGGCCGAGTCGACGTCCTCGATTGAGACCCGGGTGTCGAACGCGGCAGTCCTGACGCCCTTGAGGCTCCGTGCCGGGATGCGCCTCAGAAGCCGCTTCACCCCTTGAGTAGCCTGGAACGCCCGCGTCGGGGAGCCGACTACCAATACGTCCAATCCAGCGAGCTGCTGCGGCTGGACGTCGCTGGCCCGGCGCACCTCCACCTCATCCTGCGACCCGAGCGCTTGCCCAATGGCCTGGGCCACTTTCTCCGTGTTCCCGAAGTACGAATCGTAGACTACCAACGCTTTCATCTATCTTGACCCTTTCGCTGCTGCAGAGGTTGCACGCTGCCGATGGTCCGTCCGGACTAGTCGCCGGCGCTCACGCTCTGCGAGCGTTTCGCCGTCGCGCTGCGTGTCCAGGCACACCCGCATGGTGATACGCAGTCCACATCAAGAGGTTGCAGACCAGAGAGTGCCCGAAGCACGGCATTGGGTCCAACCTCGAATCCGCCTTTCGTTGGATGACAGTCCAACCACACGATCGGTATAATCTCCAGCGTGTTCAACTCAGGAAGCATTCGAATCGACAAGGCGGTCGCAATGGTCAAGGTCAAACAGCTACGGACGCCGCAGCAGCTGCGAGAAGCGCTACTCTTCGTTTCGCTCCTGCTCTTTCCCATCACCCTCTACTACTTCTCGCCCGCGATGATCATCGCGGGCGCCGCGGCGGGTGTCGTCGCGGGCAGCTTCATCGCCATCGGATGGATGTTCCGTGCCGCCGTATTCCTCGGAAAACTGTGGTGCGGCTGGGCCTGCCCGGCTGGCGCCGGCTCAGGCCATGCCCATCAACACTCAGGAGGCATGAGTTGAACAACGTGGGCATCCTTTGGTTCAACCACCTGACGGTAATCGACTTCAACCTGCCGGAGGAAGCGCGTAACGGAACGGACACACTGGCATACAGCCAGCGCCTGAAGACCGGCTTCGCTCCGCGTGACTAAGGGAAGGACCTGGCGGCCATCACTCAGCCGCCCCTCCTCCTCGCCGGCACTGCCGACGAGGGTTTCCGCCCGCACCAGTACTATCCGGTTGTCTCCCGGTACACGGAGGCAGACGTGGAGCTCGTGGAGGGCGTCGTGCACATGGGCCTCGCGGTCGACCAAGCGGTGCGACCCGTGAATAGGGGCGACGTTGGGGGACCTAGTAGGATGAAGACTGCCCAGCCCTGCGGGCGACCGACATAGCAGCCAGGTTCCCAGCTGAGTTGGTGTGAATGCTCGATTGCGGTTATACTGCGCTGCGACCGTTCAGCAGTTTGCTGTGGCCACCGGAGTACGGTCGCGGGAGCAATCACCATGGAAGACCGCCTATCGCGCCGCACCAAGCTTGTCTACGGGGTTGGTGACACCGGATTCAGCCTGACCACGACCATCATCGGGGCCTACTTCCTGATCTTCATGACGGACGTAGTCGGCCTCGCTCCAGGATTAGCTGCCGTCGCCATCTTCGTGGGCCGCAGCTGGGACTACATCAACGACCCCATCTTCGGCCACATCTCCGACCGCACGCGCACGCGCTGGGGCCGTCGCAGGCCCTTCCTGCTCTTCGGCGCTTTGCCCTTCGCCTTGGCCTTCGCTGTGCTCTGGTGGCGCCCGCCGCTGGAGCGCGACATCTTGCGCGTGGCCT
>JASFVG010000473.1:0-3707 GCA_050049955.1 Anaerolineae bacterium
AGGAGAGCTTGGTCGGCGCGCTGCGCGAGGCGGGGCTGGAATAGATCCTGTAAGGTCACCGCACTGCGCCAGCAAGCTCTCAGGGGCCTCGAAGGAAAACCCGCGTTGTTGACAGGCGTCGTACCAATGACAGGACGGCGCGGGCCCTGGCGGAGGAGCCTGGGCCAGGCGATTGGGGGGCGCGAAACACCAGTAGCCACCTCCCACCG
Organism: Anaerolineae bacterium; assembly: GCA_050049955.1. Classification (GTDB taxonomy): domain Bacteria; phylum Chloroflexota; class Anaerolineae; order B4-G1; family B4-G1; genus SKLM01. Next base: position 210 of record JASFVG010000473.1, read on the forward strand.
ACTCTGGCTTGACACAGAGCCGTCAGCTGGCTGACGGCTCTCAATGTAGGGGCGAGATGCCTGCAGGAGGCATGCCATGGATGTCAAGGTGTTGGGAGAAGGCTGTCACAAATGCCTTACTCTAGAGCTCCTGGTTGGACAGGTCCTGGCCAAGCTAGAAGTAGACGCAAGTCTCAGCCGGATTGATGACCCGAGGCAGATTGACCGCTATGTGCTGGCTGGCACACCGGGCCTAGTAATCGACGGTGAGTTGGTTGTCGAGGGGCGGATGCCGAGCAGGGAGGAACTCACCCGCTGGATCTTGGCCGCCCGAGATTGGGGCCGAGGTCCAGCAGAGCAGTAGGTGGACTCGTCCCGGCCTTCGCCGCGGCTTTGGGCCACCGGAAATGACCCCGGGCTGCGGTTCGAGTCAGCGCGACAGAGCGCGGCTCGCAGAGGCCTAGACCGGGCTACCAGTTGATCCGCCCAACCGGGGTCTAGGTCCACGCCTGGATCGCAGTCCACCTTCCGTTCAGCGGGCTCATTCCCATCATAAGCGTGGGTTCAAAGAGGCCCTTTCGCAGGTCGCGGGGCGTACCCATTGGCGGCGTTCTGGAAGGGCGCAGCAGCGGAGATGCGAGTATGGCTTGGCTGACGGGGTATCCGCGCGAACAAGTGGCATGGTATCCGAGCGTTGATCCGGACAAGTGTGTCAAGTGCGGTATGTGCATGAACTGCGGCAAGAGTGTCTACGACTGGACAGAAAAGGGGGCACGAGTAGCGCGCCCCTTCAGCTGCGTCGTCGGCTGTAACACCTGCGCCAATCTATGCCTGGGGGATGCCATTTCCTTCCCCGATATCCAGGAGATACGTGACCCGTACAAGCGGGAGAGGGTATGGCAACAGGTGAAGAAAGAGTTGCAGCAAGCGGGCAAACTGATACCCAAGGAGAGCTAGTCGTCTCTTCTTGGCATATCCGTGGGCAAGGGATCGTGGCAACCGGTGCCTGCGAGTGATTCGGATCGGAGATTACAGTGCGGATACGTCCATTGGTTTTGCTGGCGATTGGTTGGCTGGTCGCAGCCTGTGCTGTCGTCCCGCTTGCGGCGCAGGGCGACGAGCCTGTGGCGCGGGCGGTGCTGTTCTGGTCAGAGGGCTGCCCTCACTGCCACAACGTCCTAGACGAAACGCTGCCCCTCTTGCAGGAACGGTACGTGGATCAACTGGAGATACGGGCTGTTGAGATCTCCGATCCGGTCAACTATGAACTGTGGGTGGCGGCTATGGAGAGCTTCCAGGTACCGCCCGAACAACAGGTCGTGCCGATGTTGTTCATCGGTGACACGGCGCTCGTCGGCTCGGTCGAGATTCCGGAGAAACTGCCGGGGCTGATCGACCGGCACCTGGCGGCCGGGGGGGTGGACTACCCAGCCATCCCCGGCCTGCTGGCCGACCCGGCGCCCACTCCCACATCCTCTGCCAGTTCGACCCTCCGTCTCACGCCGACGGTCAAGGCCTGTCACATCTGCGACGAGGACATCTTGCCGCCTGCCACGCTGCCCCCGCCGCAAGGTCCGGTACACTTCTGGCTCTTCTGGGATAGCCACTGCGGTGACTGCCAGGTTCTCAAAGAAGAGATCCTACCCCCAATCCTGTCCAGGTACGAGGAAGGGCAGGTTGTGGTTCGCGACCGTGATCTAGAGAAGGGAGGATTCGAGTGGATGCGCGCACTCGAGCACCAGTATGGACTGGAGCAAGGCGAGATACCCGAGGTTTTCATCGGCGAGTACGCTCTCCTGGGGATCCAGGAGATCCACGACAGACTGCCGGAACTCCTCGACCAGTACCTGGCCCAGGGCGGAGTGGCGCTGATGCAGGTGGACCTAGCCCCCACGCCCACCGCCGACGGCTTGCTGCCCGGCTCGGAGCAAGCTGGCTCACCCCGATCCGCGACAGCGGAACCCCTCGTGGTTCCGCTGCCCATCCACCTGGCCTACTTCTACCAACCCGGCTGCCGGGAGTGCGACCGGGTGCAGTTGGCCCTGGATTACTTGAAGAAACAGTATCCACAGCTCTCCCTCTGCGCTCTTGATGTCAAAGAGCATGCCACCCTTTGCGAGTCGCTCGGTGAGCAAACTGGGGTGCCGACAGGCAAACGACTGACTGCCCCGGCGGTCTTCGTCGGCGGCGAGGCGCTGGTAGGCGATGAGCTGCATACCCGCAGCCTCGAGGCACTGCTCGCCCGCTACGCCGAAACCGGCGCTGGGCCAATCTGCCAGGGCTGGGAGATGACGAGCGACGCGACGGCCTCCGGCATCGTCGCTCGGTTCCGCTCCTTTCGGCTGCTCACCATCCTGGGAGCGGGATTGGTGGACGGGCTCAACCCGTGCGCCTTTGCCACGCTGGTTTTCTTCGTCTCCTACCTCACCTTCATGGGCCGTCGCGGACGGCAGGTATTGGCAGCCGGAGCGGCTTTCACGTTGGGCGTGTTCCTGACCTACCTGGGTGTGGGCTTCGGCGTGCTCAGGTTCCTGGCTGCACTGCCCTTCGTGAGCGCGATCAGTCATTGGGTGTACGGATTCACGGCGATTCTGTGCCTGGTCCTGGCCGCGGGTAGCCTGCACGACTGGTGGCGGGCCCGCCGGGGTAGGCACGCCGAGATGCGCCTGAAGCTGCCCACCCGCCTGCGCCGCTGGATCAACCGCGCCGTGCGGGAGGGAGCCGGCGTGCGAGCCTTCGTGCCGGTGACGCTTGGCACAGGAGTGGTGGTCTCGGTCATCGAACTCGCCTGCACTGGCCAGGTCTACCTGCCGACTATCCTCTTCGTGCTAGGTGTACCGGAACTGCGCTTGCAGGGCGGGCTGTACCTTCTGCTCTACAACCTGATGTTCATCCTGCCGCTGGTGGTGGTCTTTGTCCTGGCATACTTTGGCACCACCTCGCGGCAGTTGGGACTAGTCATCCACCGTCACACGGCAGTGGTCAAGCTGGCGACAGCGGGACTGTTCGCGTTATTGGCCGTGTGGATGCTGGTGTCGCTACTCTGCTAGGACAAGCGAGGGGGCAATGACACGTGAGTCGGAAACCACATAAACGAGCGTCGGTTAAGGAACGAGGTTCTGCCACCAAGCCGATGCCCGCCTGGATAAGACTGAGGAGCATCGTCACCATCGTGCTTCTTCTGTTCGTCGGCACAAGCGTGGTGTATCTTGTCGTGAGCGATTCTCGCGCACGCGGGGAGAAACCGGGACAGATCAGTGCGACCAAGACTCCTGTAGCCACTGCCCCAAGTACCGAAACTGCGGAACCCACGGTCGCCGAGACACGCTCCGCATCCCCTGCCGAGCTGGGCGAGGCCCAACGGAGGGTGATCGCATATTACTTTCACGGCACAGCCCGTTGTGCGACGTGTCGTGCGATCGAGCAGTATGCATACGAGGCACTGGTGACGGGTTTTTCAGAGGAGCTGGAATCAGGGATGTTGGAGTGGCGTCCCATCAACGTGGAAGAAGCGCAGAA
>JASFVG010000474.1:0-3701 GCA_050049955.1 Anaerolineae bacterium
TTCATCGGCATTCTGGGGCCATCAGGCTCTGGAAAGAGCTCGCTGCTATACCTGCTGAGCGGCCTGCGCCAGCCGACCGCGGGTGACATCACCTTGGATGGCCGGGCCTATAGCAAAATGACCGACCGGGAACGCGTGGCCCTGCGCCGCAGTGAGTACGGCTTTGTCTTCCAGCAGCACTTCCTGATCAACTACCTCACTGCGCTGGAGAACGTGATGGTCGCCGCACCCGTCCAGGACAAGGCTCACGCTGAGCAGGCCAGGGCGTTGTTGGCCGACCTGGGAATGGGCGACAAGATACATCGCTTCCCCTACGAGCTTTCCGGTGGCGAGCGGCAGCGAGTGGCCATCGCCCGGGCGATGATCCACCGTCCGCGCCTGATCTTTGCCGACGAGCCGACGGGACTGCTGGATCGGCACACCGGCCTGCAGGTCATGGCTCTGCTGCGCAGCTACCGGGAACAGGGCAGCCTCATCGCCGTCACGCACAACCCCGAGATTCTGACCGAGGCCGACCTGGTGGTCAGGATGCGCGACGGGCAGGTGACGGAGATCAAAGACCGCATCGCCCGCCAGACGCAGGAAGCGATCCTATGAATCCCTTATCACCTTTGACCTACTATCGCCGCCACAAGGGCCAGGCGTTGCTGTTGGTGGGTATCGTCGTCCTGGCAACATTGGGCGTGTACGCCCTGGTCGGCATGCTGGCCCCCATTCGAGATCACATGGCCTACGTCAGTCTGGGGCCCCTGACCCGCTTCAGCATGGTCTATCCGGAATACGACCGCTTCCTCGATCCAGCCGTCGTCTCACAGATCCGGGCAAACCCGGATATCGCGCGGGTGATTCCGGAGAATGGCATGGGGCTGGGCATCAACGTACCATCGCTGGCGAGCATGAGTTCCACGCGCGTCCTGGGAGTGCCAGGGGAGGACCTGCAGGTCCTCCTGGATGCCTGCGACCTGCGCTTGAAGGAGGGCCGGCTACCGCAGCCATCGAGTAGCGAGCTACTGGTCTCGGAGGAATTCGCCGCTGCACTGGGGTTACAGATCGGCGACCAGGTCGATCGCTCTGTTGACGAATCGCTCTATCGCACCATCAAGGCCCCGGTGACAGTGGTGGGCATCCTGGAGAGCGAACCCGGCGTGGTCCCGGAACGAAAAGCGTACCTGATCCTCCTTTCCTACGAGTATCTCAGCAGCCACGAGCTGTACTCGCCGCGACAGTCCGGAGTGCTCGTCATCGCCCGCGAAGGGCGTCAGGCAGCGGTACAGGATTTCCTAGAGGACGTGGGTCTCTCATCCCGTACGCACCTGGAGACCCACAGTCGGACGATGAAGTCCGTCCTCAGCTTCCGCCAGACGCTGTACCTGATCATAGGTACCGTGGACTTGCTGGTCACCGTCGTGGTCACGGCCGTCGTCGGCGTGATCAATAGGATCGCTCTGGCTCGGCGTATCACCGACCTGGGTGTGCTACACGCCGTCGGCCATCGGAAGAGACGCTTGACGCGCTTCCTTGCGCTGGAGACGACCATCCAGGCTGCGGTAGGCTGGGCCATGGGCGTAGGGCTCGCCTGGCTGCTCCTCGCCTGGCTGAGGAGTAGCCTATACCAACCCCACGGCATGGATCTGAATCCCGCAGACGTGGCGCCGCTCCTGTTCACCCTCCCGATTCCACTGGCCGTAGTCGGCGTGGTAACCAGCAGCATCGCACGGACGTTCGCGCGTTTCGACGCGGTGTCCATTGTTGAGCGTGGGAAACTCAGCTCGGAGGCCAGCGCCCACAGCCCGACGGTGAAGCATTCGTCGGCCAACCCGCTGTCATCAGTCGTCTTCTACCTGCGTCACCGGCGGCGAGCGCTGATGTTGACCGCAACTCTGGCGCTGGCGATTCTGGGGGTTGTCTTTCCGGCCTTCGTCTTTGTGCCTCTCGTCAACACGCAAAGACTAGCATACGTCAACCCGTTCCGCGCCATGAGCCAGGTAAGCCCGTTGAACTCGCGCGCCGTCGCCCCTGCCACACTGGGACAGATCAGAGCTGACCCGGCCGTTGCCCGCGTCGTTCAGGTCAGGGAGCTGCTAATGGTCGTCAGCGTGCCACCGGGTGCGCAGATTGCGACCCCCGTTTACGGCGTTTCAGAGGAGGACATACCATACATCCTCGATGCCCTCGGAATGGAACTCAAGGAAGGCCACCTGCCCCGCGCCCGGTCCAACGAGATCGTTATATCGGACTCGCTGGCCGCAAACCGTGATTTAGGCATAGGGGACCCTGTCGGCCGGGGAGCAAGCGAGCTGGACCAGCTCATCCCAACCGAACTGGTCGTCGCAGGCATCCTTCAGCCTCGCTCCGCTCAGGCTCTCCCTGCCGGCGGTGGCAGCATGCTGTTGGGGTTGGCCTCCTATGAGTACCTGGAGAGCCACGAGCTGTGCTCACTCGAGACTGTCTCTCTGTTTGTCATCCCGCACGCGGGGCAGAAGGACGAGTTTGACACCTGGCTGGAGGAGAACGCAGAGGCCATAGGCGCGACCGTGTGGACATACGCTATGGCATCCCGGTCTCTGGAGCGAGCATCGCAAGGCTTGTTCCTTGTGATCGCCGTGAGCGAAAACATCGTCGCCGCTGTTGTGGCCATTGCCCTGGCTGCCCTGAACGCCGTCTTCTTCAGCCAGCGACAGGACGAGTTTGGGGTCCTGCATGCTCTGGGCAAATGGCGTGTATGGCTGCTCTGGCGCACCGTCAGGGAGACCGCCTCTGTCGTCGGGCTGGCCTGGCTGGCTGGCGCCGCAGTCTGTGTCGCTGGCCTACTTCTGGCCCAGGCCAGAATCTATGCACCCAAAGGCCTGACCATGGATTTCCTCAGCCCGGTCCCCTGGTTGTTCTCATTGCCCATCCCCCTGGCTGTCATCACGGCCAGCGCAGGCATCATTGCCTGGATGCTGTACCGGCTCGATCCGGTTGCGCTGATTGAGAGGCGATAGCGCGATGAATCCTCTGTCGACCTGGACCTTCTACCGCCGGCACAGGGGCGACGCCTTGCTGCTGACAGGCCCCATCAGCTTGATGACCCTGGGAGTCTGCATCCTGGTTCGCGTGCCGGACTCAATCCCGGAGATCCTTGCCGAGGCTGACCTACTGATCAGGGTGAGCGACGGGCAGATCGCCGGTGTCAAAGACCGCGCGTTCCGCAAGACGCGGGAGGCCATGCTATGATGAACCCATTGTCTCCTCTAACCTATTACCGCCGCCACAAGGGGGGTGCGTTGGTGCAGATCGCGCTCATCAGCCTGGCTACTGTCGGGCTGTTCATCCTCATCGCCGTGCTCGATACCGTCCCGCTGCGCGCGCAAGTCAGCTATCTCACCACGATCAGCCGCGCTATCCCTACGGGGAACGCGCTCGATCCGGCTGTGGTCTCGCAAGTCCAAACTCACCCGGACGTGGCGCGCGTGATCCCAGATAATGGGCTGGGGATCACCCTACCCTCGCTGCTCGGCACAGATTCTCAACGCTTGCTGGGCGTCTCGCCGGGGGACGGGCAGTTCCTGATGCAGCACTGCGGTGTCCGTATCAGGGAAGGGCGCATGTTCGAGCCGCGCAGCAACGAGTTCGTTCTCTCCGAAGAAATCGCCCGGGCGCTGGACCTGGAACTTGGTGACGAGATTGGGCGGGCGATTGACCAGGGGACGCCGTCTGTC
>JASFVG010000475.1:0-3697 GCA_050049955.1 Anaerolineae bacterium
AGCTATAGAACTCCCGGCTGGGGATGATCTCGCCCGGCAGTGACGCGATCGGGTCATCGTTCCCCAACACGCTGACCTCGATCTCGCGCGCCATCGGAACGGCCAGCTCAACGATTAGCTTGCGGTCGTAGCGGGCCGCTTCGTTTAGGCCAGCGATCAGGCCCGCCCTGTCGTGGCACTTGAAGATGCCGACGCTCGAACCGAGGTTGGCGGGCTTGGTGAAGACGGGATAGTCGAACTGGTCCTCAACCTGATCCACCACACCCTCAGGATCACCGTCCCAAGCCTTGCGCTTGAACACCAGGTAGTCGACCATCGGCAGCCCGTGGGCCTCCATCACATCCTTGAAGACGACTTTGTCCATGGCCACCGCGGACGCCATGACGCCCGCCCCGACATAGGGAAGGCCGGCCAACTCCAGCAGTCCCTGAACCGTGCCATCCTCTCCATACGGTCCGTGTAGCACGGGGAAGATGACGTCAATCTCCTCCAGCCGCGTGCCTCGAACCAACTGCTCGGTTTCCTCCAGGCACATCAGACCTTGTCGCGAGGGATCGCTCGACAGCATGGCAGGCCGGCTTGCGTGGGGCTCACTGGCGCTTAGAGCCCGCATGGGATCACCAGAGGCGATCCAGCGTCCATCTTTGGTGATGCCGATGGGTACCACTTCATACTTGGTCTTGTCGGTTGCATCCATCACGGATCGAGCAGAGGCTAACGACACCTCATGCTCCCCGGAACGACCACCGAAAACCACGCCGACTCGAATCTTATCCCTCATTGTCATCCACAGGCCCGCTGGCTTCCCAGCCCAGCAACTCGATCTCGAGCTCCAGGTAGACGCCAGACTGCCGTTGTACCTCTTGCTGTATGTGCTGGATCAAAGCCAACACATCCCCTGCGGTGGCATGACCGTCGTTCATCAGGAAGTTGGCATGCAGATCTGAAACCCTCGCCCCACCGACACGGTAGCCCTTCAGGCCAGCTTGCTCGATCAGACGACCGGCGTGATTGTCCGGGGGATTCATGAAGGTAGAGCCCATCGTGGCCCCGGCGGGATGGCGGGACCTGCGCCACGCCAGAAGCTCCTCCGCCCGGTCACGAAGCGCCACCGCGTCTCCCTTCTCCAACTCAAGGCTTGCCCTCAGAACAACGTGGCTCCCGCTCCCCGGCCGTTCCTTCGCCCTTCTACGCTCGCGCTTGATGCGGCTCCCTCGATACCGAAACTCGAACCACTCGTTCTCCCTCTCAATGGCCACCCCATCCGGCCCAAGGACCGTGGCGCGGCGGAGAACGCGGGCGATATCCCCGCCAAAGGCACCCGCGTTCCCCACCACGCCTCCCCCCACCGTCCCCGGCAGACCGGCTGCCCAGGCAAGCCCCGCCAGGCCCCTGTCGACTGCTTCCTGCGCCACGACAGACAGCTTCGCACCCGAGTCCGCGTGCACGTTCGACCCCTCGAACACGATCGAGTCAGCACGATTGACAATCACCAGGCCGCGCAATCCCTCGTCAGCAATCAAAACGTTGCAACCGCCGCCGATAACCTGCCAGCTCAGGCCGATTTGCTGGGCGAGCTTGACGGCACGAACCACCTCGTCTGCGGTATGCGCGACAACAAGGCAGTCGGCTGGTCCGCCGACGCGCATCGCCGTGAATTGTGCCAGAGGCACATCATGTGAGACGGATAAGCCCAACGTGGCGGCAGCGTCCTCTGGAATTGACTCAGCTCTCAAGCTGCCCCTTGGCCTTCGCCAGCCGCATCTTGAATGCGACGGCATCGTAACCCGACGCGGACCGAGCGTGTTTGCGTCGGCGCACGCGCTTCAGGCGCACCTTTAGCTCACCGCCATTCTGACTCTGCTCCCCCTCGCGCCTCGTCCCCATGGCCTCAAACCTCCAGTGCATCCAAGAGCCATTCGCCCACGCGATTCCCGTCTCCGGCCCCCAGCGTTAGTACCACGTCGCCTGGTTGGACCTCTGTCCCCAGCCACACGAACGCCTCCTCGAGGCACCGGGCCGTGCGAACGTCGACCCGCTCCATCCTGTCGGCAACGTCCCTGGCGCTGACACCGAGTGTGTCTGTCTCGCGTGCTGCGTAGACGGGAAGTACGATCACGCGATCCGCCTCGCCAAACGATTCAGCGAACTCCGCTAGCAGCTGCCTGGTCCGGCTGTAAGTGTGCGGCTGCCAGACCGCCCAGAGTCGAGCCGCCGGGAATCGATCCCTGGCCGCCGCAAGTGTGGCCTGGATCTCCGTCGGGTGATGGGCATAGTCGTCAATCACCACGACACCGTCGGCCTCGCCCTTCAACTCGAAGCGACGGTTCACACCCCTGAACTCCGTCAGCGTCTCCCGGGAAACGCGGAACGGAATCTCGAGCGCGTCCGCTACCGCTAACGCAGCCATCGCGTTCGAGGCGTTGTGAGCCCCTGGGAGCCGGAGGCGCACAAGTCCGCGCGTCTCGCCCTGATGAACGGCGAGGAAATCGACACCGCCAGCGAAGTTGGGCTGGATCTCCTCGGCGCGCCAGGCTGCGCCCTCGCCCAAACCGAAGAAGGCCACCCGCCGCCTGCCAACCTGCCGCTCACCGATCTCTCGGGCCACCGGATCATCCCAGCAGGCTGCTAGCAAACCCTCGCTGGGCAGCAGTTCCGCGAAGGCCTCAAACGCGGCTCGGCATTCCCCGACCGTCGGGTAGCAGTCCGGGTGGTCGTGCTCCACATTCGTGATCACGGCGATCTCTGGCGTCAAGCTGAGGAACGTGCGCTCGTACTCATCAGCCTCGATGACGAAGAGCTGCCCGCCTCCTGCGCGGGCATTCGTGCCTAGGCCTTCGATCACGCCACCGACGATGAACGTTGGATCGCGCCCGGCCTGCACCAGGATAGACGCGATCATAGCAGTCGTGGTCGTCTTGCCGTGGGTACCAGCCACTGCTATGCCCCGCTTCCCCTGCATGAGCTGGCCCAGGAAGGCTGGACGGCGCAGAACGGGGATCCCCGCCGCACGCGCCGCTTGGATTTCGACGTTCTGCTCCGGTACCGCCGATGAGACCACCAGCACATCGGCGCCGTTGACGTTCTTTGCACTGTGGCCTACGAAAACGTCTGCCCCGTCGCCCGCAAGAGCTTGTAGTTCCTGCGAGGCAGCCAGATCAGATCCGGAGACCTTCGCCCCCAGCTCTAGCAGCACGCGCGCTATGGCGGACAGGCCAGCGCCGCCGATGCCGATCATGTGGTAGCACTTGTCGAAGTTGATGCTGGTCATAGCTCCAAAGGTGCGTCTCACCGAATGCTCTCGTCTACACGAGCACAATGATCACGAACACTGATGCGATGGCGAAGACCGTCAACAGCGCGGCGTTTGAGAGCCACATCGGCGGCAGGTACTGCGCCGCCAGAGCGGCGGCCAGGGTATTCGGTGCCGGTTGAGCAACCCCCCAGATGCCGTACCCAGCCGCGTCGAGGAAGTACCAGATTGAGCCGACGATCAGATACCCGTTCACTGCGCCAATGATAAAGCCGAGGACGATGTCCTGGAGCGTCTCCCTCGCCGATGCGCTGGCTAGCCGTCCGGATACGGCCGGGCCGGCATAGCCGGCGACGGTCATCAGCAGCAGCAATCCCGTGTAGATGTAGAACTGCTGCGCTGGAGGCCCCTCGAACAGCTCCCGGATAAAGGGCACGTATTCCA
>JASFVG010000476.1:0-3697 GCA_050049955.1 Anaerolineae bacterium
ATTGTCCGGACTCAGCCCGTCCGCCTCCACGTTCCCTGATGGCTGTCCCACTATCTCCGCGGGGAGATCAGCTAGATCCAGCAGCAGGCACCCCTCCGCCCCCGCCGAGCGGACTAGCTCCACGTGTCTGGCCTGACTGACAACCAGATCAAGCCCGGAATCCTGCACCATATACGCCACTCTAGCACGCGGGTAGGCCGGGTCCAGCGGCACCCACGCCCCGCCTGCTTTCGCTATCCCCACAATCGCGATCACCGCCTCCAGGCAGTGCTCCATGCACATCCCCACCAGCACCTCGGGCCCCACACCTCGTCCTCGCAAATAGTGCCCCACCTGGTTCGCCCGTGCGTTTAGCTCTCCGTACGTCATCTCCCGATCGCCAAACACCAGCGCAACAGCGTCGGGCGTCCGCTCGACCTGGGCCTCGAACAACTCATGGATGCACAGGTCCTTCGGGTAGTCTACCCGCGTGTCATTCCACGCCACGAGCATCTGACGCCGCTCCCCCTCCGTCAACAGCGGCAGGGTCGCGACGCCTTGATCCCCATTGCTCGCGATACCCTCCAGCAACCTCCCGTAGTGGCCCAACATCCGCCGCATCGTCTCCGCATCAAACAGGTCCGTCTTGTACCCGACTGACGCTCTCAACCCTTCCCGCCCCTCAACCACCGACAGCCCCAGGTCGAACTTGGCCGTCCCGCCCCCTACCCCCATCCGACTCACCTTCAGCCCCGGAAGCTCCAGCCCCCGCCCCGACCCTTCCTGATACGTGAACATCACCTGAAACACCGGGCTCCGGCTCATGCTCCGCTCCGGCTGCAGCTCCTGCACCAGCCTCTCAAATGGCAGATCCTGGTGGTCATACGCCCCCACGCATGCCTCCCGCACCTGCCCCAGAAACTCCCGAAACGTCGGATTGCCCGACAGCTTGCCCCGCAGCACCAGCGTGTTCACAAAGAACCCGATCAGCCCCTCAATCTCCGCCCGGTTCCGATTCGCAATCGGCGTCCCCACCACGATGTCCTCCTGCCCCGTGTACCGGTGCAGCAGCACCTGGAACGCCGCCAGAAACGTCATGAACGCCGTTGCTCCCTCCTCTCTGCCTAGCGCCCTTAGCGGCTCCGACAGCCCTCGCGGCAGACTCAACGATTCCCACGCACCGCGATACGTCTGCTGCGCCAGCCGCGGCCGATCCGTCGGCAGCTCCAACAGGGCTGGCGCACCCCCAAGCTGCTCCCTCCAATACGAAAGCTGAGCCTCCAGCACCTCCCCTTGCAGCCAATCGCGCTGCCAGATCGCGAAGTCCGCATACTGAATAGGCAGCTCAGGAAGCGGGGATGGTCTCCCAGAGCAATACGCTTCGTACAGCGTTGCCAGCTCCCGGTAGAAGATGCCCGATGACCATTCGTCCGAGACAATGTGATGCATGTTCAGTAGAAGGACGTGGTCCTCCTCGCCCAGCCGCAGTAGACCAGCTCGCAATAACGGTCCCTGGGCTAGGTCGAACGGCCGCCGGGCCTCTTCCTCAACCAACCCCCTGGCCCTGGCCTCTCGCTCGCCTGGCGGCAGGTCCGCGAGATCTACCTTCGCCAAGGACACCGACGCCCTGGGGTCCACGAATTGCCTGGGCTGGCCATCCACAGCCACGATGGTCGTCCGCAGTGATTCGTGACGTGCCACAATCTCGTCAAGGCCTCTCTTCAACGCCTCCACGTCAAGCGCTCCCCTCAACCGGAGGGCCTCGGGGATGCTGTACAGGGAACTACCCGGCACCAACTGGTCGAGAAACCACAGCCGCTCCTGGGCAAAGGACGTGGGAAGAACGAAGACCTCGTCCCCAGTTGGCCGGGCGAGTGGTTGGTTCGTGACGGCGCATGACCGAATGGAAGACCTCATAGTCCCAACCCTCTATTCATCAGCCTTTGCTCTCGCTGCTCGGCGCCCCATTCGATACGCCTCCCGGGAGAAGGGCTCGATCCTGGAGACCACGCTGACTTTGGCCTCCATGTGATCTCCGACCGCACCGGCAAGACGAGCAATCGTCGGCGCTTCGAACATGCATCGCAGAGGAAGCTCTACTTGTAATGCATGCCGGATCCTGGAGACAACCCTTGTCGCGAGTAGCGAGTGCCCCCCGAGGTCAAAGAAGTCATCGTGCACACCGACCTGCTCCAGACCCAGCACCTCCTGAAAGATCTCAGTCAATGTCTCCTCCACCAGCGTGCGTGGTGCCTCGTAGGCCTCCCTCAGCCTTTGTCGCGCCCAGTTGGGAGCTGGCAAGGCGCGACGATCCACCTTCGCGTTGGGCGTCAGCGGCATCGCGTCCATCGTGATGAAGAGAGAGGGTATCATGTAGTCAGGCAGCTCCTGACGAAGGTGGTGCCGAAGCTCCGAGACACTGGCGTCGGCCTCAGTTGAGAGCACGATGTAAGCAACCAAGCGCCTGTCCACAACACCCTTCGAGAAGTCACTTCGATCGGTCTCATGGGCCACGACCGCGACCTGCAGGACGCCCGGATGCGCCGCCAGCACTGTCTCGATCTCCCCAAGCTCAATCCGGAATCCCCTGACTTTCACCTGCTGGTCCAGTCGCCCCAGGCAGACGATCCGCCCGTCCGGCAAGTACCGCGCCAGGTCACCTGTCTTGTACAGGCGCGCCCCTCGATCAGCGCTGAACGGATTGGCAATGAACTTCTCCGCGGTGAGATCCGGCCGCCTCAAGTACCCCCGAGTCAGACCAATCCCGCCAACGTGGAGCTCGCCCACCACACCGACGGGTACGGCCTGCAGATTCCGGTCCAGGATGTAGGCGCGCATGTTCGGCAACGGCCTCCCAATCGTCACCACACCCTGCTCGGATTCGACCAGTCGCCGCCCCTCGGTGCCACGTGCCTTCGACCGCCGGTCGATCAAGAGACTTACCGTGCAGACGATCGTAGCCTCCGTCGGTCCATATCCGTTGAACATCCTGCCAGCCTTGGAGTCTCTACTGACACGCCGAATCATTCGCCTGCTCACTGCCTCGCCTCCCACGCCTATGGTGTTGACGCTGTCGGGAATCGCCGTGTTTGCCATCAAGGCTTCCAGTGTCGACGGTGTCAGAAGAAGACACGTGATGTGGTCCGCGCTGAGCAGCCTCCCAACCTCAGAAAAGTCTCCGACCATGTGGACCCTGCCGCCTGCGGCGAGGGGCGCGAACAACGCTTCCACGCTTGCATCAAAGGAGAAGGATGACTGCAGGACGGTTGCCTTCAAGGACTCTCTGCCCAGAAGCTCGGACACAAGGTGCCAGATGTAGTTGACCACACCCCTGTGTGGAACCAGCACGCCCTTGGGCCGACCCGTCGTCCCCGACGTGTAGATCACGTAGGCCAGGTGGTCCGGACTCAGCCCCTCCACGAGCACGTTCTCCAGCGGCTGGCCCACGACATCTGGGGGCATGTCACAGAGGTCCAGGACCAGGGACTCCGGTATCTCCAGGGATTTGGTCAGCTCCAGATGCCCGGTCTGGCTGACCACCAGATCAAGCCTGGCGTCCCGCACCATGTATTCCAGCCTTGCTAGCGGGTAGCTCGGGTCCAGGGGCACCCACGCCCCGCCTGCCTTGGCTATCCCCACAATCGCGATCACCGCCTCCAGGCAGTGCTCCATGCACATCCCCACCAGCACCTCGGGCCCCACACCTCGTCCTCGCAAA
>JASFVG010000477.1:0-3695 GCA_050049955.1 Anaerolineae bacterium
GGCGTCCAAGTACCTGAGGTTCGCGTCTACTGTCTTGACTACCTCTCCTACCAGGACCACCTCGCCATGGCCCTGCACGAGGTTGTTGATCTCCAGTTCCTTGATCCTTTGCAGTGACTGCCTGTATGCCACAATGTCGCCGTCCACGACAGAGGGGACGGGCATCATCGTGTCCGAGGCGAACAGGACTTGGTCATCCTCAATGTAGACCATCACCAGGTCCTGCGTATGACCCGGGGCCCATATCAAGTGAATGATCTGGCCCGCTATCTGCAGCGCCATGTCCTCGCCCTCGAAGGTAACGTCGGGCAGACGAAGCTCAACCTCTTCCAGTAGTGGTTCCTCAGCCCTGGCCTCTTCCAGGGCCGGATAGCCCCGGTCCCGTAGGAATCGCCGGCACAGCGTGTGGGAGACTAGGTCGGCGTCTGGAAAGAGATGCGTGCCGTATGCGTGGTCCGCATGATAATGGGTGAGGATGACGTACTTCACTCCCCTAGGACAGACCCTCGGAATGAACGAAGCCATCTCCCGGGTCTCGCTAGGAAACGGTAGGCTGTCCACAAGGATTGCGCCAGCGGGCGTAACGACGACTCCGGCGGTTACCTGGGCATACAGGTCGCTGCTGAAGACGTATATGTTGTCGGAGACGCGCTCACGGAACATGGAGGTCCTCTCACTCGATCCGGCGCCGGCATCGCGACAGCGCCACGCCGAGGATAGCACAAAGGATGGCCGGAGTCAAGCACAAAAAAGAGGAGAGCACCACCTCTCGGTAGTGCTCAAGAATGAACCCCGCCGTGCCGTGCGCCGTATGTGTGTTGAGCCGCTGCTCGTAAGTGGGTGCCTGCTCCCCAGTCTCCTGGAGAGACGACAGCTCCCTATCTGATAGGTGTTGGCTCAAAACGCAGTCGGCTGTCACGAACACAGCAGGGTTATGTGGCACTACTATACCATGTCTCGGAGAATGCGCAAGTCGCCCGCCAACATGCATTTTGCCCTGGTCACGGCGCCTCACTGCGGCCACCAACGCGCCCATGGACGCTCTTTCGCCACGGGCCAGTGAGACAGCCAGCGCGGATTGACGGCCGACCGCGATGCTGGTAGAATCCTCGCGATCTTGGCATAGGCTGGAGCTGTCCCGGCAGACCACAGGTGTGACGCAAACGTAAGCGTGCAGGTCGTAGGCCTCGGGGACCCATTCGCCAAGCTGCGGAGACCCCCGTCTCGCCGTATTCAAGCCTGAAGAAGGGCCCAGGGAGTCCAGCATCACGCCAAGGTGCGAGCCTGGTGCGGTATGGCCTTTCGGAATACCCTCGGCAGTCGGGCAGTTTGAAGAGTACCATCACTAGAGGAAGCAATGCGGACGAGAGCGGGTGGGTTGGCCGAGAGGTTGGTTGAAGCGGCATGGCTAGGGGTTGTTGTCATCGTCCCGGTCGCGTTCAACCTCTATTCCGACCGTATCTTCGAGGTGCCCAAGGTCACGCTGTTTCGGTCCTTTGCCGTCGTTATGCTTCTGGCAAGCGTGGTCGCACTGCTGGAGAGGGGGCACCAGGGGTCCCAGTCGGAAGAGCCACGGCGGCCTTTGCTCCGGCGCGGCTGGGATTGGGCCAGACAGCCCCTCGTACTGCCAGCCATCTGCATTGGCGTGGTCTATCTTCTATCCACCGCAGTATCCGTCCTCCCCCGCCTCAGCCTTGCAGGATCGTACCGTCGGCTCCAGGGCACCTACACGGCGTTTGGCTACCTGATGCTTTTCTGGGCATTGCTGCTGCTACTTCGCACCGAAGAGCAGATGGATAGGCTAGTTGCTGCCATCGTTCTCGGCAGTCTGCCAGTCGCTCTGTACGCCCTGGTGCAACGGTACCGAATGGATCCTCTCAGCTGGCGCTGGCCGGTCAGCTACAGAACACCTTCCACTGTCGGCAATCCCATCTTCTTGGGGGCATATCTGAGCATGGTCGTCCCACTGACGGCACGTGGGCTGATGCGCGCGGCTCGCAACCTTGCTGAAGCGCCAGGGAACCGGCTGAGACCGGCGCTATCGGCAGGCCTCCACCTCCTGGTGCTGGCCGCCCAAGGAGCAGCCATTCTGTTCACGCAGAGCCGCGGGCCGGTCCTTGGTGTTGCCGGTGGCCTGCTCTTCTTTGCTCTGCTGGTAGCTGTTCGCCGTGGGTCCAGAGTGCTAGTGGCTGCGGCGCTCGTCTGTGCGTTTCTGCTCGGCGGCCTCTTGGTCGCCGCAAACGTATCTGGCCCGGTCAGGGGTGCTCTCAACAGGATTCCCTATTTAGGACGCCTTGCGCATATCGCCGATTCGGCGACTGTGCAGGAGCGCCTCCTGATCTGGGAGGGGGCTGCGAACATGGTGAGCGGGGCAGGGTGGCGCGCCTTGGTGGGGCATGGCCCCGAGACCATGCTTTATGCCTTCCAGCCCTACATTCCAGCCGAGCTCGTGGAGCTGACCGGTTCGCAGCAGGCCCACGACCGGGCCCACAACGCGGCTTGGGACGCCTTGGTTAGCCAGGGCCTGCTCGGCCTAGGAGCCTATCTGTTCCTCTTTGGCAGCGTATTCTACTGGGGGTTGCGTTCGCTCGGTCTAGTCGAGGGTCCGCAAGACAGGCTCCGGTGGACGGTTCTCTCCGCTCTGGGCGTGCTGGTGGGTGCCACCCTGCCCTGGGTCTTCTCGCGAAGGTGGACTTTCCTAGGGGTCGGCGTCTCAGCTGGCCTGTTGGCCGCTCAGGTTCTCTACCTGGCATGTCTTGCAATGCTCCGGCCTTCGCGGAGAGCTTTGCTTGAAGGCCAAGGCATCCTGCTGATGGCCGTGCTATCTGGCATCGTGGCGCACTTCATAGAGATCCAAGTAGGCATTCCGGTGGCTGCAACGCGGGTCCTTTGTTGGTCCTTCGCTGCGGTCATCGCCGTGGTGGGTGCCAATGGGTTCGCTTCGCTCAAGAGTCCCTCTGTTCAGTCCAGCGACCCTGTCACGGCCCCGATGAGTCATTCGAGGGGACGTGCTCCCTCTAGGCGAGGTCGTAGGGTACGTCGCGTCAGGCATAGGCCGCAGGACGGCGCGCTGAGCGTGTTCCTGAAGTCACCGCTCGCGTCCCTGAGCCTGATCCTGGGAGTGCTGTTGCTCACCCTCGGCACAAGCTACGTCACACACAACTTCCAGTTCGGCACGCATACCTCCTTGATATCCCTTCTGGTCGTTGTCTGGCTGGCTGGCGCCGGGCTTATCCATCTGGGTTCAACCGATGGATCGGATTCCTCGACCTCGGAATTCGAATGGGGGCCGTCGCTTGCCCTCTGCCTTTCCCTTGCACTGCTACCGATTCTCGCCGGGTTACCATTCCATCTTGCGGGCCTGCCGACCTCAGAACCACGGGCTACTTTTGTCATCATCGACTACGCGCTACTTGGTGCCGTGCTGGTGGCTGCGGCCGCTGTGCTGCCGGGCCGAGAAAGCACATACAAGTGGTTTCGTTCGGGGTGGAGGGGGTGGCTGTACCTGAGCTTCGTTGTCGCGGCTATTGCTCTCATTCTATTCACGAACCTGAATCTCGTGCGGGCTACGGTCTGGTTCGAGGCATCCCGTTCTCTCGTCGAATCGGGACAGTGGAACAGCGGAATCGCTGCGCTTCGGCGTGCCTCGGCTCTGGCGCCTGGCCAGCCAAGGTACCGTTTGTTCCTCGGGCGCG
>JASFVG010000478.1:0-3689 GCA_050049955.1 Anaerolineae bacterium
TCTTCGGGCTGGTCGTGATCCGCCTCATCGCGTCTCGAACCGAGACCACCTACGCCGGACGGTATCATCCCTGGGATGATGACCGATGGTGAATTGAAGACACGCGGACTGAGCCTCCTCCTGCTCATCCTGGTCCTGTTGCTCCTCGGATCAGTCTGGATCTTCGAGGCACTCCATGCCAACCGCATCTATCCAGGGGTCTCAGTTTGGGGCATCCATGTCGGAGGGTTGGCGCCTGATGTGGCTGCGGCCAAGCTGGTGGCTGATTTCCGGCTTGATGCACCACTGATCAGCTTGCTGGGGCCCGACGGCTCGTGGGACGTCCGGCCCTCCGATCTGGGCCTGCAGTTGCAGGCAGGCCCCACGCTAGAACACGCTTTCGAGCTAGGTCGGGGACTATCCTGGTCAGCCAGCCTTGGCGCCCACCTGGACCTCCTGATTGTCGGTGTGGACATCCCACCCATCCTGACCTACGAGCAGTCGGTATCTCGGCACTACCTGGAGACGGTGGCGGAAGAGCTTTACGTCGCCCCGATTGACGCTCAGCTCGTCTTCGAAGGCATCCGTCCGCTCGTGGTGACTCCGCAACCTGGCAGCGAGCTGGACGTCGAGGCGACGCTCACGTTGTTGTCACCGGTTGTCACCGGGATGACCGCGGCCGAGGTCCCCCTGATCCTGCTGGAAGTCCCTCCCCGCGTGACGGATGCCGAGGCAGCGCGTGCCGAGGCCGAGAAGCTGCTGAGTCGGCCCCTAACCCTGGTGCTCACCGATCCCCGCGAGGGTGATCCCGGACCGTGGGTCATCCAGCCGGAGAAGCTGGTTGAGATGGTGGAGGTGCAGGTTGAGAACGGGGTGATTCGGACCAGCCTGGACGAGGCGTCGATGCGAGCGACCTTGGAGAAACTGGCGCCCGCCCTGACGATCGATCCCATAGACGCCCGCTTCCATTTCGAGGACTCGACGCAGCAGCTCGAGCCCATCTCCGAGAGCGCCGAGGGACGCAGGCTAGACGTAGAGGCCAGTGCGCACCACATTGCGACGAGCCTGGCCGAGGGCAATCACGAGGTGGCCCTGCTCATGGAGGATGTCCCGCCGCTCTACCCCGACGACGCGACTGCTCACGAACTGGGCATCGTCGATCTGGTGGCAGAGGGCGAGTCGTATTTCATCGGCTCTCCCTCGGGACGGGACCACAACATCCGGCTAGCAGCAACGAAGTTCGATGGTCTGGTTATCTCACCCGGTGAGACGTTCTCCTTCAACCGGTACCTGGGCGAGGTCACCGCCGAGGCTGGCTATGACGAATCGTACATCACAGCTGGCGAGCAACTGGAGATGGGCATCGGCGGCGGTATCTGTCAGGTGAGTACCACGGCGTTCCGTGCGGCGTTCTGGGGTGGTTATCCGATCACCGAGCGCTGGTACCACGGGCAGAGGGTAAGTTACTACGAGCTTCGCGGCGGGGGCGTCGGTATGGATGCCACAGTCTTCTCTCCGCATGTGGATATGAAGTTTGTCAACGATCGCTCGGCCCCGCTGCTGATCGAGACAGAGGTCGGCGAGGGGACACACCGTCTCGTGTTCCGCTTCTACTCGACAGATGACGGGCGCCGGGTGGAGAAGGCGGAGACGAAAGTCACGGACGAAACCCAGCCGGGCCCGCCGATATACGAGCTCGACGAGGATCTGGCGCCCGGCACCGTCACCAAGTGGCAGTCTCCGGTTGGAGGGCTAACGGCGACGCTGGAGCGCCGGGTCTACGACGAATCGGGCGAAGAACGGTATCACGATACGTTCGTCAGCAAGTACGAACCCCGACGTGCCGCCTACCACTACGGTCCGGGATACCAGCCGCCCACTAACCAGACAGAGCCGTAGCGTATCAGGTTTGACTCGCTCGCGCTGCTACTGACCGGGCTCAGTGGACGGTGGGTCAGGTCTCCATCCGGTGGCCTGCCTCAACGCCCCCACAGGAGGGCTGCCGCCCCAGTCACTACCGCCATAACGGCAAGCATCGCAAGTCCGTAGCGCATCACGGCCTGAAGTGCCGGCCCTTCCTCTGCGTCCACCGTGCTGCAACCCACGATGATCTTGGCTGGGGCAAAGGCCGAGCCTATGGCACCACCTGCCGTCTGGGATGCCAGGATGATCAGCGGGCTGACCCCAACCAGGGTCGCCACGCTCTGCTGCAGATCCCCGAAGATCACATTCGAGTTGGTGTTGGAGCCCGTGATGAATGACCCCAGCGCACCAATGAACGGAGCAACCAGCGGGAAGACGGGCCCGGCGACGCGGGCTATGCCATCGGCGAGGAGATACGTCATTCCAGCGTGCTCCATCGTCACAGCCATGCCCACCATCGCCGCCGTCCCCAAGCTCGAGCGAGCAGCGCGATTGACGACGCCTCGCGCTATGCGGCGCGCCGACCCTGGTTTGTAGCCGCCCCGCCACCTATGCATCACATAGGTGATTGCCGACACGTAGACCAGCAGCGCTCCAGGGTGACCGAAGGCATTGATGGTTCGACCTTGCTCCGCCGGCGTAACCCAGCCGCGAGAGGTGGCCAGCTCCGGGAACTGCACGCGGAGCATGACTTGACCCAGGAAGGCGCGAACTGCCGGCAGCAACTCCGCAACGAGCACCGTGACGATGAGCAGGACGTAAGGAAGCAAAGCCCAGCCGAGCGAAACCGTCTGCGCCGGGCTCACCCCCGGCGGCTGCTGCTCCGAGATCGCGCCGCTTGCGCGCCAGCGAACCCACAATACGCCTACGGCGAGCCCGACCAATCCTGCCACAGTCGCCCCGATGGACCAGAATCCGCGGGTGACAACCAGGTAGTGTGTTCCTGCCATCGATAGGCCTATGGCGAACACTGCTCCCAGCCCGGATACTAGCGTCCGGCTCCCACCCGCCGCCCAGAGCGTGGCGATTCCGCAACCTAGGCAGGTCAATCCTAGCATGGCCCCGCTCCAAGGCGCCAGCGATGCCCCGCTTCGTCCGGTCGCTGCCATCAGGGCGAAGAACGAGGAACCAAACGAACCGAAAGTGATGGCCCAAGGATGCCCCATCGAGGGAATGACGATGGCAGCCAGGGGCGGGAACCCCAGACCCACGAGCAAGGGCGCGGCGACGGCCACCGGTACTCCGAAACCACCTACGCCCTGCAGAAGGGTGCTGAACGCCCAGCCCACCAGGAGCGCCTGCATACCCAGGTCTGGCGTGAGCCGAAGGAGCGCACCACCAATGGCATCCACACCTCCAGCCTCGTCGGTGACGCGGTAGAAGAGAAGCGCGCCCCAGATGATGTAGAGCACGAATAACGTGAGCAGCAGCCCCTTGAGCTGAGCATAGCCGAGCACTCGCGCACCTGCGCCGAATCGCAGAGCAGCGACCGCGAGCGCCATTGTCCAGCCGACGGCCCCAGCCCGAGCACCTCCCCAACGGAAGCGGAGCATCAGTATCAGGACAACGAGGACGGGTAAGGCGGCAAGCAGCAAATCGAGCGGCACGTTCATAGATGGCTCCTGTCGGTGGACTAGCGATGGATGGGCTGATATCTGGTTGGTGTTTACGGGACTCAGTCCACTACGGACAGGGTTTGCAGGGCAATGGCACCGTCCTGCTGGGCCTCAACGGGCAGGCGCGCGCCCGTCTCGGGCACGTACATACCGACCTCGAGGAGATGCATG
>JASFVG010000479.1:0-3680 GCA_050049955.1 Anaerolineae bacterium
CGACCTGAGGCAGTGGGGCGACGATATCGCCTTCGCCCTGGACGAGTTGACGGCGCTGAACCGGAGTAGGGGACCGCTGGCCGGGGCGCTCGACCCGGACCAGGTAGGCATCATGGGCTTCTCCAGAGGCGGCGCGGCTGCGGGTCAGTTTTGCCTGACCGACGAGAGATGCATTGCCGGAATCAATCTGACTGGGTTCATGTACGGCGATATTGTGGACATCGACCTTGTCCGGCCTTTCATGTTCGTCTCCGAAGAAGAACTCTGGTGTGCAGATTGCTACGTTAATGATCTATTCTACAAGAGGGCTGAGAGCAGCGCCTACCAGATGAAGATTAGGGGAGCCAGACATGCCAGCTTCGGTGACCCCGCGCTATGGGGAGGCATATTCCAGAGTCTCGCTGCTGGGGCCAACATAGATGGGAAGCGCATGACCAGAATCGTCAATGCCTACACCCTGGCGTTCTTCGACAAGCACTTGAAGGGCTTGGGGGTCCCACTGCTGGACGGCCCGTCGGCCGCTTACCCTGAGGTGGTCTTCAGGTCGCGGCACGATTGAGCAAAGAGGTTGATGGAAAACTTACGTACGTACGCACGCTCGATCGACCGTGGAAGGTTGCGGGAAGCCCGTGCGGACCAGTGTGATTTGCCGACCACCTTCCCCGCGCCTGCAAGGGACGAGAGGCGGGGTCATAGCAGAGATGAAGCGCAGGAGGAGGAGATGAATAGGTTAACCAAATGGGTCAGGCAGCATCAGCTAGCAGCCTTCTTTGTGCTGGCATACGCCATCACCTGGGGAGCCATAATCCCGGCGGTGGCTCTGCGCTCCGACGAGCGGGAGCTCGTCCAGGTGCTCGTGTTCTACTTGGCCAGGATTGGCGTCTACGGCCCCGTCCTTTCGGGTATCCTCGTGACCCGTGCCGCTGCCCCGGACGGGGGGGAACCCGATCGGGCAAGGAGCAGCCGGGCCGCCCGCTGGATCGCGTTCTTCGCGACCTGGGTCGTCGCCTGGGCGGTCGGCTGCCTGTACCTGCATCGAGCGGCGTCCGGTGAGATCCCCTTGACGGCGATTGTAGTGCTCAACGCTCCAGCGGCGATGCTGCCGGCCTTCGTCGTCTCCCGTGCCTTCTCCAGGGTAGCCAGCATGCGGCGCTATCTCTCGACGTTGTTGAGGCCTCGGGGGAGAATTGGCTGGTACCTTCTGGCACTCCTCGGTTTTCCCGCCATCCACCTGCTGGGAAATGCCATTGCGCGTCTGATAGGTCGAGCTTCGCCCCCATCTGATGGTGCCGGCCTGGAGCTCATCGCATTTGCAGTCCTCGAGTTCTTGTCCGTCCTGTTCTTCTCTGGGGGGATCAACGAGGAGAGTGGCTGGCGTGGCTTCGCGCTGCCCAGGTTGCAGGCGGTCCATGCGCCGCTGGTCGCCAACCTCATCCTCTGGTTCTTCTGGGCGGCGTGGCATCTTCCGATAGACCTAGTGGAATTCAGCCGCGAGTGGCACGTCATCAACAGGCTTGTGCTGCTGCCGTTTGTCACCATCTTGTTTGGCTGGGTGTACAACCGTACCCAAGGCGGTATCCTGGCCCCGGCCCTATTCCACGCATCCATGAACAGTCTCAACGTGCTCATGGACGTCTTCCCCGTCACAACCGCCGGCGGTGCCCTTCTGGTCGCGCTCGGGCTGTTGGCCATCGTGTACGATCGGATGTGGGAGCGACCGCCCGCGGACACGCCTTCGGCAACCTCTCGCACTCCCGGGAGGGCCGAGATCCCTGACTTGGCGGACTCTGACGATCGACCCATCTCTAGTACAGACCTTTCGATATGAAGAACCCAGTCGCTGATCTGGGTTTGGCCAAGCTTCGAGGCGCTCGCCTACGCGTTCGGCGGCCGGCCAACGGTATGCACCTCCCCACGCCCGCCACGACTCGCTGCTTCTGGCGTCCAGTGGCAGCTTGGGCACCAGCTGCAGGGCACGTCGGCGCCCGACGCCGCAGGTCGCTGGCCGCCACGGTTCGGCGCCAACCCGTCCCTATAGGCGTTCGGCGAGCGCCAAGTACTGCTTTCGATAGGCACTGAAGGCCTTCCGGCCTTCCGCCGTCAGCGCGCAGGAGGTGTTCGGATAGCTGCCCTTGAAGCTCTTCGTGATCGCAACGTATCCGGCATCCTTCAGTTTCTTCAGGTGGGAGGACAGGTTGCCTTTGCCCAGGCCCGTGGCATTCAGCAGGTAGGTGAAGTCGGCGCTCTTGCAGGCGGATAGCACCGCCATGATGGCTAGGCGAGCGGGCTCGTGCACCAACCGGTCAACGCTCACGATATCCTTGATCTCATCCACGTCACCCGAGCTCTCGCGTCCTGCGT
Organism: Anaerolineae bacterium; assembly: GCA_050049955.1. GTDB lineage: Bacteria > Chloroflexota > Anaerolineae > B4-G1 > B4-G1 > SKLM01. The sequence goes on from JASFVG010000479.1 coordinate 2,362, forward strand.
AGGGCACGACGGAGCGAAACGAGCCCGCTCACCGCAAACGCAAGCGCCCACAGTACCGTGAACGCCAACCATGTGTGGCCGAAGGAAAGCCGCCAGAAAAGGAACACCGTAGAGGCCAGGCCGCCCACCAGGCCAAGCCATTTGTGGTTCCGCAGCCCTGTTCGTTGGCTGACGCCTATCATGGTTGCCCCTTGGGCCCAGCCCGCGCCCGCCACCAGGACTCGGAGGATCATCATCGGTTCTCGTCCGCCTGACCGATAGACCAGGACACCGGCTACACTGGCAACAACGAAGATCGCCACGCCAAACGCAAGTGCAAGGGGTGGGACAGCAGAGCGCAGGGGCTCGACAAAGCCACTGGTACGCCAGAGCCAGCGCCGTCGCACTGCCCTCAACGCGTGGCGGGCCCCGAACGCCACCAGCACCGGCAGCAGCAGGACCACAATCGGAAGCCATCTCGCCCAGGCTCCAAGCGTTTGGGAAAGGCCGAGCACAAGCCGCACGAACGCAGGACTGACCACGAATGCAGTCAGCACACCGAGACTCGCCAGCACGACACTCGTTTGAACCTCCACCAGGCCGTCGAAGAACTCGTACCCCCTAGTCGTCCGGATCAGCTTGTCAAGGTTCAGATTGGGTTGAATCGCCATAGAGCACCTCCTCGATAGTACCAGCCGCACCTCCACCAGTATACCACATTTGGTTGGCGCTGTCAACTAGTTGGCTTTCCCAACCTGCTACCCGTAGACACCGCTCGGGCTTGTGAACACGGTTCGAATGCCAGCCAAGCCGCCGTTGCGCCAGCCACGGGACGTTCATCCCGCTTGAAGAACCTGCTGTCCGCCCGTTCTCCTCGACGACGGCACCACCCGCCGTGACTACGCTCTTGTCCCCTGCCCCCGGCCGCATCAACACTTCAACGGTGGCCACGCCCTTCTGCGTGAGTGGCGTGTCTGGGTGTGCTATCATGACTACGCGAAGCGCACTTGCGAGGGTTTCTCGTGCGAGGCTTTCTCGTCCATCCAACGCGATGCCCGTGGCTACTCCGCCACTCAACTCGGCGCCTGTGTCCACGAGCAAAGCAGCCGTTGAGCGTCGCTGGCGAGAGACCATCTTGGTCCCGAGGAATTGGCGACCGTCTAGACTGTGGACGGAGTTGGAGGTTCGGGGTACCATATCCGACGAGCCAACCCTGAACGCATTCTCTCAGGGAGATATCGACGGTGTCAGCGCCGCCACGACTGGAGCTCAGAAGGAGCAAGCAGTGACCGAAAAGGGCGTTCTGGATGTCCGAGCGTACAACCGCGAAGCGTGGGACC
>JASFVG010000480.1:0-3624 GCA_050049955.1 Anaerolineae bacterium
CCGGCCGCGCAACTGGCTTGGGCTATCCAGCTCCCCAGCCTCCATCAGGGATCGCCGGGCCAGGATGGCAGTGTAGGTACAGCCAGCGGGATCGAGATACCCTTTGTCAGCCACGTACTTGATACTACTGCCCCGTGCCATCGCATTCAGCGTGTTGATGGTGATTTGCCCTGCCGCCACATCCAGGTCACCTTTGGTGAGGACTGCAAGGGCTTCTGCGGTACCGCTGACTTCGATGAACTCGACCTCGAGCCCCTGCTCAGCGTAATACCCCTCTTCCTCGGCGAGAAGGAAGGGAGCCAAGCCAAGATACGGCATCAGCGCCACCTTCAACTTGACTGGCTCTGGCCCACTCCGCTCCACTGCCGGGGTTGTACAAGCCCCCAGAAGCAGGGCGATGAGCAGGCAACCCCGTAACGCGTGTCTCAGCACATTGATGAACATGATGGTTCATTCTCCTCCGGCCTTCTTTGAGAATCCGCGACCAGGAAAGCGTCCCCTTGGGCCGCGCGTGCTCCGAAGTACGGAGCCTCGCACACGGGGGAGAATGAATGGGTCCAGAACCCAGGGATCAGACACCACGACGACTTGCCCGGAGCCGCCGGTATTGCCATCCACGGCTGCAACGATCTCGCTGGGCGCGGGTTCTGTTTCAGTCAGCGCTTCAACGCATCGGCGGAAAGCCTCTCCTCCATCGCACACGGGTGCGTTAACAGACGTGTCCGGCGTCTTGGTTGTGTTGCTGATCGCTCTCTGACTACCAGAAGACTTGCGGAACGGTACCCTACGAAAGCATAGGGGGCCAGGTGCTCATCATTGTAGCCTGATACCCGCCGAAGATCAACCTAGGTTAGTCCGTGCTCCCGGGGCACTCGGAGCCCTCTGCCTGACGAGCTAGGACTCTCAGGTGCGTTCTTCCCCTCATGCGCGGGAAACGGAAAGCCTGACGCCACCCGTTTGCCGGACCCCCGTCGGCCCCGCTGAGGCCATCCCGAAAGGGATGGCCTTTTTCGCTTTCTGGGTTCCCCTTCAGTGGTATGCGCCGGTGCCGCTGCTGGCCGCGGCCCACGAATGGCATTTAGACCATCTCAGCACCGAGGTCTGGAAGAAGGGGATGCCCCCGTAGTCATCACTGTGTAGCGGAGTGCTTCAATAGGCGATCGGTCGTTCCTCATCAGGCTTCCTCGTAGATCCAGCATGCTAGAATCCAGCATAGACAAAAGGAAGCTCAGTGGCCACGCCCAGGTTCAGAATCGCCAGTGCCAGGAACAAGTAGGGCGCCCAGCGGAGGCCGGCATGGCCGACCACGAGGGAAGCCCGAGGAAGCCGTCCGTCACGACCTAGGTGAACTAGGGCTAGCAGTCCAATCAACCCCCAGGCCAGGGCCATCTCGACGGCTGGAGCATTCGTCAGGCTGGCCCAGGGCGCATAGATGTCCGTCCCGCCGCCAAAGCGGACCAGGTTGCGGATCAGCAGCAGGGCGTCGGGGACAGACCGCGCATAGAAGAAGATCCATGCGAAACTGACCAGAAGGATCGTCGTCACTGTACCCGCAGTCCTTCGCACGGCAGTGTTTTCTAGGCGCAAGGTCTTCAACACCCAATCGTTGGCGCTCTTGGTCCGATTCTCCAGGACAATGTAGACGCCGTGCAACGCGCCCCAGAGCACGAACGTCCAGGCTGCCCCGTGCCAGAGCCCACTTGCCAGGAAGACGATCAGGACGTTCAAGTCCCGCCGCCATCGAGGTACACGATTGCCGCCCAACGGAATGTACACATAGTCGCGCAACCAGCTGGAGAGCGAGACGTGCCAGCGCCGCCAGAAGTCCGAGACGGACGATGCAAGGTAGGGTTGCCGGAAGTTCTGGATGACCTCAAGATCGAACAGGCGGGCCACGCCAACGGCCATGTCCGAGTAGCCGGAGAAGTCACTGTAGATGTGGGCGGCGCTGAAAAGCGTCGCAATCACAATCGTCCAGCCGGAATAGCCACCCGGTTGAGCGTAGACTTCGTTCACATAGACGGCCAGGCGGTCGGCGATAACGACCTTCTTGAACATCCCCCACAGCAAAAGCCGCAGTCCGCTGAACAGACGTGATGCGTCCAGGGTACGGGTCTGCCGAAACTGAGGGATGAGCTGCTCAGCTCGCTCGATTGGCCCAGCGACCAGCCTGGGGAAGAACACCATGTACAGCGCGAAGAGCCCCAGGTGCGTCTCCGGTTCGATTTTGCCGCGATAGACATCGATCAGGTAGCCAATCGACTGGAGACTGTAGAACGAGATACCCACCGGCAACAACAGGCTGGGCACCGTCACCCAGTGGGCAACGCCCACGTGGCCAAGAAGCGTGCGGAGGGTCTCCGCGGCGAAGCCCAGGTACTTGAAGGTATGGAGCAAGCCCATACTGATCAAGACGCCCACCGCAAGCTGACGTTTGCGCCTATTTGGATTGGCCGTGCTCCCCATCAACCGAGCCGAAGCATAGGCGGTCAGCGTAGACAACGCAATCCAGAGCATGAACTTTGGCGCCCAGGTAGCGCATAACGCGTAGCTCACGATCAGCAGCAACTCCCATCGGAAGCGCTGGGGAAGCAGCCAGTAAGCTACCACAACGATAGGTAGGAGGGCCACGAAAGGAAGAGAATCAAACGACATATGCATCCGCCTCGTTCATCGCGTCACTCCGACGGCGGGCAAGCGGAGGGGAGCGCCATTCCCTGCGCGGCGTCCCCCATCCAGGCAAGCGCGTCAGTGTAGCTACGCCACCGGATATCGGCATGCGTGGCAGCTTCGTACTGGATCAAGGTGACCGAGTTCCCGAGGGCGCACAGCTGATCAACGAAAGCCTGTTGACTGGGCGGTGTGATCACGGTGTCGGCCGTGCCCTGCAGAATCAGAACCGGGACGTCGGCGCCCCCGCCCAGTCCGGCGGTGTTGGCGGTGAGCAGCTCGGCAAACTCAGGATAGGCGGCAGCCAACCGACCGTCGTACAGTACCTCGCGGAATTCAGGGTCGTACATGCGCCGAGCACTGTGCGAGTAGTAGGAGAAGATCTGATCCACACAGATAGACAGCACGTCAGTCTCGAAGTCCGACACCCAATGCGGCAGATAGACCTCGGCTGGGTCGACGATGTCCTCTCCATAGAAGTCGCGATAGGCGTAGACGAGATAGGGACCGAATATCGGATCCTCCTGCAACAAGAGGCCAGGATCCGTCACCGGGCCAAAGCCGATCACACCCTTGATGGGAAGCTCAGGCGCGTAGAGCTGAGCGCGGTCTTTGGCCGCGAAGATGGCATGCCCGCCGCTGGAGTAGCCCATCATGAACACGGTCTGAGCGGGTTCCGCCTGCGTATCCAAGGACTGATCGCGGTCCCAGAAGCGGTAGGCAGCACGGACCGCATCAAGTAGCGTGTGCCCCTGCAGTTCGGCCACAAAGTAGCCGTGAGTGAGCTGTGGATCTTCGAAGTGCAACCAATTCGGGAAGACGACGACATACCCTTGCGCGGCATACGCGAGCGAGTGAGAATGATATCCCCCCCAACTGCGTCCCGTAGTCCGCTCGTCAAGGGGGGCACAGCCGTTCCCGACGCCAGTCGTGCCGGCGGCGTGGCCCAGGACA
>JASFVG010000481.1:0-3606 GCA_050049955.1 Anaerolineae bacterium
TTCGCGCCCTCGCCCTGGTCGCCGGCTGGCCAATAGGCTTGCGAATGCGACGTGTGCTAGTATAATCCATATTCAAGACGTGTCGGTCGAATTCTCACGCCCCACATTCAGTGTGCGGTATGCTACTGGTGGCACAGGCAGGTTTTTGTCATCCTGTTTGCAGGTATTCTGCAGGTCCTAGGAAGGGGTCCTTCAACTGATGTTTCGTGGATTGATCGGCAAGCTCGTGGGTGATTCAGATCAGCGCGAGATTGCCCGTTTGCAGCAGATTGTCGAGGGGATCAACGCGCTTGAAGGCGAGTTCGAGGCCTTGAGCGACGCTGAGCTCAGGTCGACGACCGCGGAGTTCCGCGGTCGTCTCGAGGGCAACGAGACCTTGGACGATGTTCTCGTGGACGCCTTTGCCGCCGTGCGCGAGGCAGCGAAGCGTACCATCGGCATGCGCCATTACGACGTGCAGCTGATCGGCGGCATTGCCCTTCACGAGGGGAAGATCGCCGAGATGAAGACGGGTGAGGGCAAGACGCTCGCCGCCACGGCGCCCCTCTACCTGAACGCTCTGGAGGGTAAGGGTGTACACCTGGTCACGCCCAACGACTATCTCTCGAAAGTCGGCGTGCAATGGATGGGCCCGATCTACCATGCCCTGGGGCTGTCGGTTGGCGTGATCCAATCGGCCGCGGCCAATCCGGAGCTGGGATCGTTTCTCTACGATCCGGACTATTCTACCGACGACGACCGTTTCCTGAGTCTTCGGCCTGTCACCCGACAGGAAGCCTACCGGGCCGACCTGACCTACGGGACGAACAACGAGTTCGGGTTCGACTACCTGCGGGACAACATGGTGCGGGATTCGAGCCAATGCGTGCAGCGCGGGTTCCACTACGCCATCATCGACGAGGTCGACAACATCCTGATTGACGAGGCACGGACGCCGCTCATCATCTCGGGGCCAGCTGAGGAACCGTCCCACCTCTACCGGAGTTTTGCCAACGTGGTGCGCGGGCTGGCACCCAGCAGCCGCGCGAGCGTGGATGAGGAAGCGCCCGACGGTGACTACGCTCTCGACGAAAAGACCCAGACCGTCACCTTGACCGAGCGCGGCGTGGAGAAGGTCGAGGCGCAGGTCCCCATGATCGAGCGAGGGGAGAGTATCTACGATCCGAAGCACGCCCACATGCTTCCCTACCTCGACAATGCACTGCGGGCTCACGTGGTCTACAAGAGGGATAAGGCCTACATCGTGAAGGACGGTGAGGTGATCATCGTCGACGACTTCACCGGGCGCCTGATGTACGGCCGGCGCTTCTCGGAAGGACTGCACCAAGCCATAGAGGCAAAAGAGGGCGTGACGGTCCAGCGGGAGAGCTTGACCTACGCCACCATCACGTTCCAGAACTACTTCCGGATGTACGAGAAACTGGCCGGCATGACGGGCACGGCCAAGACAGAAGAGGAGGAGTTCCAGAAGATCTACGACATGGATGTCGTCGTGCTTCCGACGAACGTCCAGTACCGGGCCACCTACGGCAACCTGGAGACTCATGAGCGCCGGGTCCCTGAACTCGACGACGTCACATTTGCTGGGGTCTTGGATGGGCGCGACACCACGAGAGTCACGACCTACGAGGCACCTGAAGGTGAGGGGCGGCGCTTCTTCAAGCGGCTGGACCTGCAGGACGTCATATACGCCGATGAGCGGGCCAAGTACAGGGCCGTCGTCGACGAAATCGCACGCTTGCACGAGGCAGAGCGACCCGTACTTGTGGGCACCGTCGCGATCGAGAGCTCGGAGCGCCTGTCGCGCATGCTCAAGCGTCGGGGAACGCCCCACCAGGTGCTGAACGCGAAGCACCACGAGCAGGAAGCCGTGATCATCGCCCAGGCTGGACAGCCTGCGGCGGTCACGATTGCCACCAATATGGCGGGCCGCGGCGTGGACATTAAGCTAGGTGGCGATCCTGAGGGCGTGGCCCGGCAGCGACTCCGCAAGGAGGGCTACGATCTCACCGAAATCGACCAGACTGCTTGGCATCGCGCCCTCGAAGTGCTGCGCAGGGGCCAGGACGTGAGCCAGGTCACTACAGAACCGTGGGCGATGGTCCTGGCCGGCGCCGTGGAGGACTGTTCCGTCAACCGTGAACGGATTGTGGGGTTGGGCGGCCTCCACGTTCTGGGTACGGAGCGACACGAGGCACGCCGGATCGATAACCAGCTGCGAGGCCGTTGTGGCCGCCAGGGTGACCCTGGATCATCGCGGTTCTACATCTCGCTGGAGGACGAGCTGATGCAGCGCTTCGGTGGCGAGCGCGTGCGGACGATGATGGATCGCTTTGGCGTGGATGACGAGATACCGCTGGAGCACACCTGGCTCGACAAGTCAATTGAGTCTGCACAACAGCGGGTGGAGGGGTACAACTTCGACATCCGCAAGCACGTGCTGGAGTACGACGACGTGGTCAACAAGCAGCGCGAGGTGATCTACGATCAGCGGCGTCAGGTGCTCGAGGCGGAGGACCTACGGGACCAGGTGCTGAGGATGGTCGGAGACGAAGTGGACCACGTCGTAGACGCGCACACACCTGGTCCCTATCCGGAGGATTGGGACCTGCGAGGTCTCCAGGGCGAGCTGCGGGCTTTCTTCCCGCTGCCTCCGGACTACGACTTCGCGCGGTGGGACGACTTCACGCCAGACGAGATCAAGGACGAGCTGCAAGAGATCGCCGAAAGGGCTTACCAGGACGTTAACCGGGCATTCGGTGAGCAGGTCTACCAGCAAGCAGTGCGGGAAGGCGCCACGCTGGAGAATCTGGCGAAGAGCGCAGATCCAGCGCAGCGGTACGTCTACCAACGCGTGTTGGCGCACCTGCGGGAGGCGGCAGCGGACGAGGCAGGGGCGGAGCTAGAGCCCTCGCCGACCGCATCCTCCAGTCCGCTGCACGAGCTTCCAGACGAGATGCAAGCACGCGTTCAGCTAGCATTCGTTGACACATACCGCCTGTTTCGCGATCGGCAGTTGATGCTCCAAGCCGTGGACAGCCTGTGGGTTCGCCACCTGACGAATCTCGGAGATCTCCGCGAAGGTATCGGGCTGCGCGCCTACGGTCAGCAGAACCCGCTGGTGGCCTACCGGAAGGAAGCTCACGAGACCTACCAGGAGCTGCTCGCTCAGATCCAGCAGACGGTGGCGCGATCGGTGTTTCTGGTTCCCAGGGCTATGGCAGTCAGACCAGCGCAGAGACCGCTGCGCGCGACGCGCCGACCGCTTCCCAGGAGCGCGGGGGGCCCGCAAGGCGCAGAGGGGACGCGGCAGGAACCACGAGGTTCCCGCGCAGATGCGCAGCTGGATCGCAACCTGGGGCGAAACGACCCGTGCTGGTGCGGCAGCAACAAGAAGTACAAACACTGCCACATGCGACAGGACGAGCAGGCCAAGCGCGCCCGCGCCGCCGGCGTGTGAGCCTCCGACGCCCCATTAGCGTCCGGTGCCAGGCGATGCGCAGTGGACAGCAAAGCCCGTATGATGCGCGGGCAGACTCGTAGGGAACGCCAAGGCCTGAGGTAGGGGGAGAGACGATGATGGACAGTGCGAAGATGGACCTCACG
>JASFVG010000482.1:0-3591 GCA_050049955.1 Anaerolineae bacterium
TGGTCGTCTCGATGCTGCCCTTTCTTGCTACTTGCGGACCCCTGCGAATCTCTGCCCCTGCCCGTCATGCCGAACGGCCCGGCTCGCCTGGTGGTCGGGTTGCACAGTACGCGTCCCCATACCCGCTAGTCCGGCCTAGCCTCGTCGGCCTGATCCATCGACTCTCGGCAAGTGTCATACCGGCCGCGCATGCTAATCATAGGCCAAACGGGTCTCCTCGTCGGTCAGGACGTGCTCGATGAGCTGCTGCCAGGCAGCTGACCGCCACGTCCCGAGCCTCTGATGCGTCAGGTAGTAGGTCTGCGGGATGGGATGGGTCCCGACAACCACCTGAAGGCCGAACTTCTCTGGAATGAACGAACAGAAGGCCTGAAGACGCGGACAAGGAGGGTAGCCTACGACCAAACCTGTGGCCAAATGGATGACCTCAGCGTCGTTCTTCTTCATCTCCGCTGGCGCGTACTCGACGTTCCCCCCGGGGCAGCCGCCGCAGCTTGTGTATCCCACCAGCTCCACCTCCATGCCTGCATAGCGTGCGAAGCCACCCTCCCTGTGTCGTAGAGCACGCAAGCACTTGCCGCCAGCACACGTAGCGTAGCGATCGCATATGATGAGCCCGATTCTGACCATACCCACCGTGTCCCTTCTTGTGCTTGCAGCATCCAAGGCGTCATTGGGCTGAGGAAGCAGGGGACGCCCTCATCTCCGACATGCGTGCGACCAGCCGCTCGGCGATGGGCTCAAATGCCTCCGAATCGTAGCTGTCGACTGTCCCCGTATCACAGTGCCGCGAGAGTTCCGGGTCGAGTGGAATCTGCCCAAGAAGCGGCACGCCCAATTGAGTCGCAGTGTAGGCGACCTGGCTCGGGCCAAAGATCTCGATCCTTGCCCCGCACTCGGGGCAGGTCGCGTAGCTCATGTTCTCCACCAACCCGAGGATGGGTGCCTTCATCTGCTGCGCCATCCTAGCTGCCTTGCGCACCACCATGCCGGCCAGGTCCTGAGGCGACGTCACCAGAACCACGCCAGTGAGAGGAATGGATTGCATTACCGTGAGTGAGGCATCAGAGGTGCCAGGCGGCAAGTCGACCACCAAGTAGTCGAGCTTGCCCCAGAACACCTCGTTCCAGAACTGCTTGATGGCGCCGCTGATCAGCGGGCCGCGCCAGATAACGGCCTCGTCCTCGTTCGGCAGTAGCAGGTTGATCGACATAAGCTTGATGCCACCGGAGGTTTCCGCCGGGAGGATACCCTGAGGGGTCATAGGTGGTGGTCGGTGGAGCCCGAACATCTTTGGTTGGCTGGGGCCGGTGATGTCGGCATCGAGTACGCCCACGTGTCTACCGTCTCGGTTCAGCGCGACCGCAAGGAGGGCCGCCACCGATGACTTTCCCACACCGCCCTTACCGCTCAACACAGCCACTACGCGGTCGATTTGGTTGGCTGATTGGGCGGGCTTGGGCCCCCCTTCGGCCGCCAACATGAATGCAGCGCGTTCCTGCTGGCTCATCTCGACCAACTCGACATCGACTGCGGCAACGGCGTCGAGCTCCGTCAGCCTCTGCCGTATCTCGCTCACAAGATCGTCCCTGATGGGCACGTTCTTGAAGGGCAACGCGAGGATGACCGTCACCGTGCCGTCATCCGTGGTGACGTCTTTGATCATCTGCAATTCGACGAGGCTTCGATTCACCTCCGGGTGGATCACTCCGCCCAATGCGTCAAGCACGTCTTGTTCCTTCATCGCATTCTCCCTTGTCGGACTAAGAGCCTGCCAGGCAGAGCTTGGGAGGGTCTACCCTGGATACCAAGCTCTCCGGTTGCCCTAGGTTCTGGTACGGAGCCGCCCCACGTTCGAGCTGCTCGACTCCACAGGGAAGTATAGCACCCTACATACGAAGTGTCAATAGACAAAAGGCATATTGATTGGGGGACGGTTGCCTGGGGAAGCTACAGCGGGCGACGCAGCATGTGCGGGCCGTGGGCCGACATCGCTCGAGCTGCAGCCACGCGAGCCGGTAGGGTGGTTGCCGATGGGGCGGAGTTGGGCGCCACTCCCAAGGGCGAAGGATTCAGCGGGGCCGGCAAGGTGCGGCGTCTGTCGTGGTGCCCCCAGGGGCTGGCTTGGCAGAGAAAAGGGGGAAGAAGGTGACGGCTAGTGAGTCAGCCTCTGGGCTGATGAATCAGCGAATCTTGCGCGCCGAACGGCTCGTTAACCCCTGATGATGCCGCGCCCGGTGCCGCTGGGTGCAATCATGAAGTCTCTTACTGCCAGCCACGCCTTCTGCCGGCTAGTCCTCGAACCGGCCGAGCACCAGACAGGCATTCTGTCCCCCCAAACCGAAGGAGTTGGAGAGCGTGACGCGAACGTTCACCTGACGCGGACCCTCCGATACGTAGTCCAGGTCGCACTCAGGGTCAGGGCGATCCAGATTGATGGTAGGGTGAACCGTACTGTGCTCAATCGTCTTGATACAGATCGCCGCCTCGATAGCTCCGGCACCTCCCATGGTATGGCCGATCATGGATTTGGTCGAGCTAATGGGTATGTCGTACGCACCCGTGCCAAAGACCTCCTTGATAGCCCTCGTCTCCGTGGGATCGTTGATCGGTGTGCCTGTGCCGTGCGCGTTGATGTAGTTGACGTCGGAAGGAGCCAAGCCGGCATCCTCAAGGGCCCGTGACATAGCCTGAATGGCTCCGCGGCCCTCAGGGTCCGGTTGTGCGATATGGAAGGCGTCGGAGGAAGACGCGTGGCCCAGGACCTCGGCACGAATTCGAGCGCCCCTTGCTTGAGCGTGTTCGAGCGACTCCAGTACTAGGATGGCTCCGCCCTCGCTGTAGACGAAGCCGTCCCGGGCGACATCGAAGGGCCGGCTTGCCCGCTCGGGCTGGTCGTTGCGGGTTGACAGCGCGCGCATAGCGCAAAACGTGGTGAATGGGGCGAAGTGGACCAAGGCCTCGATCCCGCCGGTGATCATTGCATCGGCTGCACCAAGCCGGATGAAGTCTGCGGCTTCGCCAACGGCCTGGGTTCCCGACGCGCAAGCTGCCACTACCGTACTGATGGGGCCCCTAGCCCCAGCCGAGCAACTAACGTGGTGGGAAGGCATGTTGAGCAGCATCGCCATGCCGTCGAAAGGATTTACCCTGCCCCATCCCTTCCTCCGATGGGTATCCACGGCGACGATGCCGCATTCGAAGCCGCCGATAGCGGTCCCGATCAGAACGCCGACACGATCCCCATTGGGGACCGGCGCCTCCAGACCGGCGTCTGCAAGCGCTTCGTGTAGCATGGCGACGCTGACCTGCGAACAGCGTGCCATACGTCTTGCTTCTTTCCGGTTGAGGTATCGTGTGGGGTCGAAGTCCTTGAGTTCTCCAGCGATGCGCGAGGGGCACCCCGATGCGTCGAATTGTGTGACGGGACCAACTCCAGACCGGCCCTGGACTAGTCCCTGCCAGGTCGCCTCGAGGGTCAGGGCCAGAGGCGTCATCGCGCCAAGACCCGTGACGACAACACGCGTTCGTTCTTCCAGGCCCATCCTAAGGCTCCTTTCCACTTCGGCGCCCGGTTGCCTTGAAGGCAGC
>JASFVG010000483.1:0-3589 GCA_050049955.1 Anaerolineae bacterium
GCGACGCCAATACCGATTAGCGGTTCAAGCGCTGGGTCCTATCAGGGTAGCAGGCCCGTTGCTGGACTTGACACGGGTTCCCGAGTATACTTCCGCGCGCGATGGCGAACTCGAAGGCGGACTCGATGGCGAACTCGAAGGCGAACTCGAAGGCGAACTCGAAGGCGAACTCGAATACGGCCGCCCCTTGCCCCCGCTGCACGTCGAATCTGGCCCCGTATGCTTGGCAGTATCGCGGATCGGCGGTTGGATTCTAGTGCCCTTGGTAAGGCTGGGCCTCATCTTTCTCGGCATCGTCGTCTTGCTCAGCCGTGGCTGGAACCTTGGCCTGGTACTGCTTGTCGCCTCGATCGCGGTTGGTCTCCTGTTCGACTATCCTCTTGTGGCCGTTGGGCGCGATGTCTTGACCGCGAGTGTGGACCAACTGACCCTGCAGCTGATCCTCACGGTCGTGCTCATCATGGTCCTCGGCGAGGTGCTGCGCGTGACCTCCAGCCTGCGCGGTATGGTCGAGGCGCTGCAAGAGCTGATTCCCAGCGGTCGGCTCCTCTTGGCAGGCCTACCTGCGTTCATCGGACTCCTGCCGATGGTTGGAGGGGCGATGTTTTCGGCGCCGATGGTGGATGAGGTGGGCGATCAGATCGGCTTGGACCAGGAGCGCAAGACCTTCATCAACTACTGGTTCCGACACGTCTGGGAGTATTCCTTTCCCCTTTACCCTCCGGTGATGCTGGCGGCCGCTCTGCTCGATGTGGAGACACTTCAGCTAGCGAGCCTTACGTGGCCGTTGACGGCGGCCGCTGTGGTGGGTGGGACGGCTTTCGGACTTCTGAGGATGCCGGATGGGCGCCGCGAGGCTCCCTCAGGTTCGGCCAGGCTTGCGAGCGTGATAAGGCTGGGGGAGAGCGTCTGGCCGGTTGCGCTGGTGATCGTCCTCGCGCTGGCGCTTCCGGTCAATGAGAGCATCAGACTGATCGTCAGCCTGGTGTTGACGATTACCTTGGCCATGGCGGTGAAACAGGTCGGGCCGCGTCTACTCGGCCAGATTCTCTACAGGAACGTGCCCTGGAACATGGTGGCCGTCCTGCTGGGCGCTCTGGCCTTCCGCCGCGTGTTGGAGGAGAGTGGCGCAGTCGGTGCGGTCTCCAGGATTCTCATTGCGTCACAGGTGCCAGTGACAATGATTGCATTTGCGATCCCGTTCATCGCAGGATTGCTGACTGGTCTAACCACTGGCGCCTACGGCATTGGATTCCCCGTTGTACTCCCGCTGGTTGCTAGCCGTGGAGCGATTCCCCCCGGATGGGCGGTCTGGTTGGTCGCAGGGGGCTTGCTGGGCGCGATGAGCTCTCCCCTCCACCTATGTCTCTCACTAACCCGAGTCTACTTCCACGCGAAGTGGGGGCCTGTCTACCGTCGCATCATCGCATCAGGGCTCGTGGTCGCGGCTGTGGCGGCATTGCTGTTGTTGGTCTAGAGGGGCGGCCCCGGACCACTCCTTGTCCCCCGGTCGCACAGGCCGGGCTGATGCGCCTCGCGGTTCCCTGCTCCTGCTGTTGAGACTTGCGGAGTCGCCTGGTTCGTGTTACAACTTGCTCGTGAAGGAGACACGATGTCGGTGATGCCGGCTGCGGTGCTCAAGAAGCTCTACGTCAAGGGTTCCCTGCGCGTGAGAGAGAGCGGTTTTGCTTTCGACCTCAAGAATCTGATCGCGCCTGCCACCATTACCCGCATCGACGGCCTCGAGTTGGATGGCGAGCGGCTCGATGAGTCGGGCGCCGCCATCGTTCTACCGCGCGGCACGTCCCGGCCCCTGACCCAGGTCTCGCCTGGGAGGCCGGTGGAGTTCCCCGTCGGTACGGTCGTCACGGTCCACGTCTCACACAAGGCTCTCGAGCCGGGCGAGCACAGCATGGCCATTCGCGTGCAAGTGAAGGAGATTGGCTCGCTTGAGATCCCCTTTTCCGACACAATCGGCTAGCCGGAGCCCATCTCGGAGGCAGCGAGGGGTGAACTCGCTGCCTTTCTGTTTTCGTACGTCTCCGCAGGGCTCGTCTTCGCTCTCGGGCGCACGCTGATGGTCGGCGTCTCCGTCCTCACCCGTAGGATCTACATCGCGGCACTTCTCTCGGTCCTGATTGTTGCAGCGCTGCTCCGTCTGAACGGTCTGAGCGAGCGCCCCGTCGGACTCCACTATGACGAGGCGGCCAACGGGATTCTGGCCGGCGAAATCGCGAGTGGAGCCAAAGCGCCTGTCTTCATTCCATCCTACACGGGGAAGGAGGTCCTGTTCTTCTACTGGACGGCGCTGTGGATGAAGCTCCTCGGCACCACGCCCCTGGCATTGCGACTGGCGGCGGCTTCGATTGGCGTGTTGACCGTTGCGGCGACGGTGTGGGCGACGTATGAGCTGCTGCTTGACCATCCGGACGCCCGCTGGCTTGCCCTTATAGCCGGGGGCTTCCTGGCGACTTCGTTCTGGCACCTTGTCCTCAGCCGCTACGGATTCCGAGCCGTCACGCAGCCACTACTGCAAGCCCTGACTGTTGCGGCGCTGTGGCGAGGGCTGCGCGCGAACAGTCCAAGCCATCTTGTACCCTTGCGGCTTGTCTGGTTTGTCGTCGCCGGCCTCTTCTGCGGGCTGACGGCCTACACCTATCTGGCAGCACGCGCCTTTCCGGTTCCGTTGGCTGTGGCGCTCGTGGCCCTCCTTGTCCTGGATCGAGACGTCGTTCGGGTCCGTCTCCTTCAGCTCACCACCTTTGTGGGCACCGCGGCCATGGTCCTGTCGCCCCTAGGTCACTACTGGATCACCCATCCTGGCAGCTTCGCGACCCGGACCAGGCAGGTGGCGGCCGGCACCGCGGCCGATGCATGGCAGGGTTTGGTCGCCTGCCTGGGGATGTTTTTCCTGCGCGGTGACCCGTACGTAAGGTTCAACGTTCCCCACCGTCCCGTCTTCACGCCGATTGCCGCCCCCCTGTTCATCTTGGGTATGGCCGTCGTCGTCGCCCAACTGGCAAGGGACGCACGAGCACCTGACACTGGGCGCTTGGTCCTGTCCACGCCCTCCGGGGTGTTCCTGCTGGCGGTGGTCCTGGTGATGCTCCTGCCAAGTGCCCTCGCCACGGGTGATATCACTCCGAGCAACCTTCGTGCGGTGGGCTTGTTGCCCTTTGTCTATGCGTTGCCTGCCATGGGGCTCGGTGCTCTCATCGGCTGGCTTCGGCGTCTCCTGGAACCGCAAGGCTGGGCGCACCGCTGGATGCTCCCTGTTGCCGCCCTGTTGCTTCTCTTTCTCTCAGCGCCTGCCGTCGCGGCCACCTACCAGGGGTGGTCGACGTCATCCGCGCTCTATTATGCGGCGGACGGTGACCTCGTCGACGCCGCGGCCTTCCTCAATCAGGCTGACCTGAATGATGCGGTGCCCCACGTGGCCAGTCGGCATTACCGTCATCCCACCGTGGCCTTCCTAGCGAAGGACTACGAGGAGGTTCGCTGGCTTACCGGGGGCAGGACCCTGGTGTTCCCCGCGGATGGCGAGGCGCTGTTCCTCATTCCTCGGTCGGCCTCGCAGGCTCTCCAGTGG
>JASFVG010000484.1:0-3587 GCA_050049955.1 Anaerolineae bacterium
TCTCGAGATCGAGCGTGCCCGCTTCGGCCCACGGCTTCGCGTCGACCGTCAAATCGCTACGGGGATACTCGATGTTCCGGTGCCTAGCCTCATCCTCCAGCCCCTGGTGGAGAACGCAGTTCGCCACGGTCACGGGCAGGACGGTCAGGTTTCCCTCGCGATTTGCGTCCAACCCGACGGCGACCATCTGATCGTCGAGGTCGCCGACCAGGGACCGGGAATGCCCCCCAACCATGCGATCGGGCAGGGAACTGGTTTCGGCCTGTCCAACGTCGACCAGCGGCTGCGGAAGACGTACGGCGAGGACTACGGGCTGGAGATCCGGGATAACGTGCCTAACGGTGCCCTGGTCACAGTGCGAATACCGCTAAGGGGCAATGAACACACCGGTGCGAACCCTGATCGTTGACGACGAGCGCCTGGCGCGAGAGAGACTGAAGCGTCTGCTCGCCGAGGTCGAGGGCGTTGAGCTGATTGGTGAAGCGGAGAGTGGCGTCCGGGCCGTGGAGCTGATAGAGGAGCTGCGACCGGACCTGGTCTTGCTCGACATTCAGATGCCAGCACTGGACGGGTTCCAAGTCATCGAGGCACTGGAGGAGCCGCCGCTCATCATCTTTGTCACTGCCTACGACGAGTACGCCATCCGCGCCTTTGACGTCCATGCGCTAGACTATCTGCTCAAGCCCTTCAGTCAGGAGCGCTTGGAGAGATCCATCCGCCGAGCCCGGGAGGAGCTGGCCGAGGATCGGGATTTCGCCGGGCGGCTTGCCCCCCTTCTGGAGAGCCTTGCCGATCAGGGCCAGTACTCAGCCCGGCTGGCGGTGCACGACCGTGGGAGCGGGCGAGACCGCATCCGTGTGGTCGACGTGAGTGAGGTGGACTGGGTAGAAACGGAAGGGGATGAGCTGTGCGTGCACGTGGGCGATGAGGTGTACACCATCCGCCGCACGCTGTCAGACCTCGAGACCCGGCTTGATCCAGCTTGCTTCTTCCGCGCCCACCGGGCTGCCCTGGTCAACCTGGATCGCATCCAGGAGATCATACCCTGGTTCAAGGGCAGTCACAGGCTGAGGCTCACAACCGGGGCTGAGGTGGATCTAAGTCGACGCAGGGCCCGGGTGCTCCGCCAACTCCTCCGCTGGTAGGCTGCGGAGACCGCCTCGCCGATCCAGCGCTAGTGGGCCGTCGGGTGGCCGCTGTGCAGCTGAGCGGACCAGTTAGCTATGGCCTCTTGGGTCGAATGGAACGCCAAGCGCGGCAGCGCCTGTGGCCGGAAGAAGGCGACCCGATCGACGTCATCGGCTGCGCGCAAGTCGTCGTCCACGCGCTGTCCCCCTACTACGCGGGCGCGATAGACGATGACGATGTCTGCGTCTCCGTCTTCTGCCCCCGCGATGACGGCGACCAGGTCCACGATCTCGACCTGTAGACCCGTCTCCTCTCGGCACTCACGGACCGCTGCCTCGGCCGGAGCCTCGTCGAAGTCGACGAATCCGGCGGGGAAGGACCACAAGCCCTTGCGTGGGTTCATGCGGCGGCGGACCAGCAGAACCTCGCCATCGCGCTCCACGATCACGCCAGCCGCAACCTTGTGCTCTCGGAAAACCACCCGGTCGCAAGCGGGACAGAAGCGCCTGGTACGGTCGAAGGCATGCCTATTCTCTAGCGCGTGTCCGCAGTGTGGACAGTAGTTCAGTTCAGGGGGGCTTGCCATTCCGCCTCTTTCCAGCGATGTTGATCGGGTCTACTACCTGAGAAACGCCATAAGCTCGGGGGGCGAGTTGGGTTTGCCACCGGACCGCGGCTCGAGGGGCGCCGGACTAGACAAGCACCAGGCGACGCAGGTCGGGTTTGCCACCCTACCCCGGCCGGAAGGGCACGCGCCTCGCCGAGCACCGGCGGATGTAGGTCGGGTTTGCTACCCGACTCCAGACTGCCACCCGACTACCGTCTACCGCCGACGCGCCCGCCAGGCCTGCACCGTCGCGAAAGCCAACGCCACCACCGTCAAGCCCAGCCCTCCCTCAAGCACCCTCAACGGCAGTTTTCTGCTGACCGGCCTCGCTGAGCCGGTCTCGTCTGCACGAATCGGCGCGGACGTGGCATCTACCTCCTCTGGCGAGGCCTCCAGCCTCCACGCCTCCCCTTCCGTCGTAGCCTCGGGGACCGTCGGGGCCTCAAGCGCGTTGGTGGGGGTCACTGCCGCTCCCGAGATCGCGACCGGAACCTCAGTCGGCTGGGCTTCCGGAATAGCCGGGGTGGCCGGTTCCTCCGTAATCTCGCCGCCTCCCATCGGAGCGGACGGGGTCTCTGTCTGGAGCAGGTGCTCGGCTGCGAGCTCCTCCTCGACGGGTTCCGCCACGGGAGAGGCCCCGGCCTCTCCCACCTCCTCAGCCGCCATTTCCAGCGCGTCGGCTGGCGCTCCCGCAACCGCAGGCGGCGCTGGTGTCGGGCTGACGACGCCCTCGCTCTCGACCTGGACCGCTTCCTTCTCCTCGACCGCTGCCTCTGGCTCAGCGGGCGGGGCCTCTGCTGAGCGGGCACCTGTGGTCGGTGGGCTGGGAGCAACCTCGCGCTCGACCTGCAGGCTCTCGTCGGCCGTGGCCTCCTCGTCGGCCGCGCCAGCCTCGTCGTCCCGACCAGCCTCGAAGGCGATCTGTGGAATCTCCTTCGCTTCCTGCATCGATTCCGGTACTGACGCCAGTCCGCCGATTCCCCCCAACAGCAGGTCCCCGGTCAACACAACAGCGAACAGCAGACTCGCCACAGCCGTAGCTGCCGTCAGCACGGGCGCAGCCCAGGCCCTGGCAGGGGCCTGACCTGAGCGAGGTCGACCGGCCCGGGTCTGTGCCGCGCGAGTCCCGCGCCGGCCTTCCACCATCGAATGTGTGAGGATCAGATTCCGGGGCGCAGCCACCCGAGGAAGCTCACGCACCAGCGAGACAGTCTGACGCAGTGCCTCGAGCTCTGCGCGAAGTGCCGGATCCTCCGCTAGGCGTGCCTCCAGGCGTCGGAGTTCGTGCTCATTCATCTCTCCATCGAGATATGCTGACAGCAGCTCGTCGCGGCGCTTCTCTCTGCTATTCCGTCGTCCCGGTAGTCGCAGCATGGTCCTCTTGAACTTAGTTCTCCAGCCCGTTGGGCCGAATCCTTGCTCCCGGCCGCAGGTCAAAGGCATGGGTGACCACGAGGCTTCTGCCCTCTCACCCCTGTTAGCTAAGACGATAGCCGAGAGGCAGAAGTTCCCCCTGATCGCGCAGGTAGTCGCGAAGCTTGCCACGAGCCCGTGCGAGACGGGACTTCACGGTGCCTAGGGGCGCATCGATCATCTCGGCGATCTCCTGGTAGCTGAACCCCTGAACGTCGGACAGGACCAGCGCGACGCGTTGATCTGCGGGAAGCTCCATGATGCCGGCCTGAATCGCGCGGGCCATCTCCCCTCTCTCTGCATACGCCTCGGGCAGCTCCATCTCACTGACCAGCGCAGGATTCGCCTCCTCATCCATTTCAAAGGACTCGATCGACGTCGTGGGCCGCCTCTTGTGCCGCCGCAGTTCGTCATAGCAGGCGTTGGAGACGATGCGCAT
>JASFVG010000485.1:0-3559 GCA_050049955.1 Anaerolineae bacterium
AGAATCGACGCCCATACTTGGGAGCTGCCACGGGGTCACCGCAGCGACATGCGGGTCCCGGCGCGCATTTTCGCAGACGCAGAGCTTTTCGACGCCGCCTTCAGGGACCGCACCGTGGAGCAGTTGATCAACACGGCAACGCTGCCCGGGATCGTGAAGTACGCGATGGCACTGCCGGACATGCACCAGGGCTACGGTTTCCCGATCGGCGGCGTAGCCGGTATTGACCCGGATACAGGCGTAATCTCACCAGGTGGCGTGGGCTATGACATCAACTGCGGCGTCCGCCTGCTGGCCTCAAACCTGGACCTCGAGGAGATTGAGGCGCTGCGAGGGGATCTGATGACGGCCATGTACCAGGCTTGTCCCAGCGGTCTGGGCGGCAAGGGGCGCGTGAGGGTGAACCAGGGGCAGTTGGATCAGCTACTCAGGGAAGGTGCCTACTGGGCGCTCCGCGAGGGCTTGGCTCACCAAGCGGACGTGGAACACACGGAGGAATCAGGCCGTTTTCCAGGGGCCGATCCCAGCAAGATGAGCAAACGCGCCAAGGAGCGAGGCCTGCCCCAGGTCGGCTCCCTGGGCTCGGGCAACCACTTCCTGGAACTGGATGTGGTGCAGGAGGTGTACGACCCGGAGACGGCCGACGTGTTTGGCCTCCGGGAACGGCAGATCGTGGTGCAGATCCACTGTGGTTCTCGCGGTCTAGGTCATCAGGTGTGTGACGACTACGTGAAGAGCCTACAGGCAGCCGTGAAGCGGTACAACATCACGCTGCCCAGCCGGCAGTTGGTGTGCGCACCGATCGACTCTCCCGAGGGGAAAGCGTACTACGGTGCCATGGCATGCGCCGTCAACTACGCCTTCGTCAACCGTCAGGTCCTGGCCATGGGCGTGCGCGAGGCGTTCGAGCGAGTGCTCGCCGGAAAGGTCAGGGACTTTCACCTCCGGCAGGTCTATGACGTGGCGCACAACATCGCCAAGTTTGAGAATCACCAGGTAGACGGGCGGAAGATGCGGCTGTGCGTGCACAGGAAGGGTGCCACACGCTGCTTCCCTGCGGAGCATCCAGGTGTCCCGAAGGCCTATCGGGCGGTGGGCCAACCGGTCCTGGTCCCCGGCTCTATGGGGACGATGTCCTATGTTCTTGCCGGCCAACAGAAGGCGATGGAACTGACTTTCGGCTCAACGTGCCACGGCGCGGGACGAACGATGAGCCGATCGAAGGCACGCAAGACGGTGTGGGGCCACGACCTGCGCGAGGAGCTGGAGAAGAATGGCGTCGTCGTCCGCGCATCCAGCATGAAGGGATTGGCAGAGGAAGCACCCAGTGCCTACAAGGACGTCAGCCGCGTCGTCGAGACGGTCCAAGGCCTGGGGATCGCTCGCAAGGTCGCCCGGCTGGCGCCCATGGGTGTGATCAAGGGCTAGCCGCTGCGCTCCCTGGGCCCGTGAGACAGCGCGGTGAGCTCCGCCCTAGCACTCCCGGCCTGAGCTCACCGCGACTAGTCCGGCTCCTCTTCCTGGGCCCCCAGGGCTACAGTCAGTTGACGGTACAGATCCGCGGGTAGCGGCTTGAGGTCCCCGGGCCCGCGCAACCAATCCTTGACCTTCTTGCGGTAGAAAGCCGGCACCGGCGCGTCCTCGGCTTCGAGCTGGACGTTCTCGTTCACGAACGCCACAACGCCACGAACCGGCACCTCGTCCGCATCAGTCATCTGCGCCTGCAGGTAGGCCACGAGTCTGTCGACCTCTCGCTGCGCGTCGACATCCGGACTGCCTACCCCTTCCTGGCCCACCAGACGCCGGAAGAAGCTCCCGCGTTGCCTGTGCATCCAGCGGCCCCCCTCGTAGGCAACCACGCCACCCTGTGTCTTGACAACGAAGCAGGTGCAACCGCCCGGCTCGAGAAGGACGTGATGGGCAGGGAGGACGTACTGGAGCAAAGTGTGGCGGTAGTCCAGCCCTTTGAGCACTTCGGCCAGCGCCTTGTGGTGAGCGAGAGAGCCGGCGTATCGGTCGGCGAAGGAGCCGCCCACGACCGATAGGGTAAAACCGAGCCCCATGCTTATCAGAAGGGGAATGGACCACCCCGGCCTGAGGAAGGAGATCCCCAGACCGAGGAGCAGAACGAGAAGACCACCCAAGGTGGCGTATTGCCCGATGGAACTACGTACACTGATGTGCCGTTCGTCGCGGATGATGCGCATGTCCTACTCCTCGTAGCGTCCTAGCACCAGGCAGGCGTTCTGCCCTCCCAGTCCGAATGAGTTCGAGAGCACAACCCGCGCGTCGACCCGCCGGGCGCCCTCGGAAACATAGTCCAGATCGCACTGGGGATCGCGCGTCTCTAGGTTAATCGTAGGGTGTACCATCCCAGTCTCAATCGAGCGGACGCAGACTGCCGCCTCTATCGCCCCTGCTCCCCCCATGGCGTGACCGGTCATGGACTTGGTGGCACTGATAGGCATGCTGTAGGCTCGTCCTCCGAAGGTGCGTTTAATGGCGAGGGTCTCAACCCTGTCGCTTATCGGCGTGGAGCTACCATGCGCATTGATGTAGTCGACATCGGTCGGGGCAATATGCGCATCCTTCATGGCCCACTCCATCGCTCGACTCGCCCCCCACCCCTCTGGATCTGGCTGGGCGACGTGAAAGGCGTCGGACGAAGAGGACTGCCCCAGGATTTCCGCGCGGATCCTGACCCCCCGGGCCCTCGCGTGGTCGAGGCCTTCCAGGACGAAGACGCTCGCCCCTTCGCTGAGCACAAACCCATCGCGATCGGCGTCGAACGGCCGACTGGCCTTCTCAGGCTCGTCGTTCCGCGGGGAGAGCGCTCGCATGGCACAGAAGCCGACCATAAGCGTGAAATGGACCATCGCGTCCACGCCCCCACAGATCATCACATCGGCGGCTCCCCGACGGATGACCTCGGCCGCCTCCCCGATCGCCTGCGTGCCGGTGGCGCAGGCAGCGACCACGGTGCTGATGGGTCCCGTTGCACCTGACCAGTAGCTAACGTGGTGTGAGGGCATGTTGGCAAGCATAGCCACGGGCAGGAAGGGATTCACACGGCGCAATCCCTTCTCGCGGTAGGCGTCGACGCCCTCGATGGCTCGCTCATAGCCGCCCACTGCACTCCCGATCAGCGTCCCCACACGGTCAGCTTCCGCCAGCGGTAGAGCAAGAGCAGCGTCTTTCAAGGCGGCCTGGGCCGTCGCCAGCGCTACCTGGGAGCAGCGCGCCAGACGCCGCGCCTCCTTGAGGCCGATGGTGTGCGCTGGGTCGAAACCGCGCAGCTCGCCCGCAATGCGCACGGGCAGGTCAGATGCATCAAACTGGGTGATGGGACCAATCCCGGACTTGCCGAGAACCAATCCCTGCCACGTCTCCTCTAGCGTCAAGCCGAGGGGCGTCATGGCACCGACGCCAGTCACAACCACCCGCCGCCGTTCGGTCATCTCGTTCCCGTTCCCTCTGTTCTGCACCCTTGCCTTGGGATATGCCGACAGGCCGAGCAGCCGGCTACGGCTCGTCTGATGGTTGAGTCAGACCGGTCCGG
>JASFVG010000486.1:0-3549 GCA_050049955.1 Anaerolineae bacterium
TGCCACGAGGGGAAACGACGCTTTTAAGTAGTATTGATGAGCCCGCTGCTAGTCCTCGCCCGCCCGACGCGAGAAGAGCTTGAGCACCTGCGCCGCCGCGCCGCTGGCGTGGGCTACCGTCTCCGGGATGTCCATCGGGCCCGTGCCGGCGCCCGCCAAGAAAACGCCCGGCCGATGCGTCTCGACGGGATGCGTGTTGGAGTCAAGAGGAAGCAGCCAACCGTGCTCGTCCGTCGGCAACCCCAGCATCGTGGCCAGGCGCGCCGTCTCCGGGCGAGGCCGCATCGCTGGTGCCACCACCACCATGTCGGCCTTAATCTGCACCTGGCGGTCGCTGAGCGTGTCCGCACCCCAAACCATGACCTTGTCGCCCTGCCGGAACACGCGGGACACCTTGCCGCGCAGGTAGACGACGTTCTCGTCCTCCATCGCCCGCTGTGTGAACTCGTCGTAGCCCTTGCCTGCAGCCCGGATGTCTATGTAGAAGATGTACGCCTGACCTCCGTGGACCCGGTGCCCGTAAAGCGTCGCCTGCTTCGCGGTGTACATGCAGCAGATCTTGGAGCAGTAGGGCAGGTGTTTCTCCGGATCACGGGAACCGGCGCACTGAATGAAGACGATCTCACGGGGCTCACGTCCGTCAGACGGGCGGCGCACCTGTCCGACCGTGGGCCCTGAGGAGGAGAGCAGACGCTCGAACGAGAGCGCATCGATGACATCCGGAACGTGCCCTCCACCGTATTCCGGCATGTTCTCCAGACCATATAGGTCATAGCCAGGGGCGAGGATGATCGCACCCACCTCCTCCTCAACAGCAGCATCCTCCTGCTCGAAGGCTATCGCGCCCACCGGGCACAGTTTCTCACAGGCCCGGCACTTCCCCCGTTGGAAGTAGATGCAGTGCTCGCGGTCGATCACCGGCTTGTTCGGAACCGCCTGGGGAGAAAGGGTGTAGATGGCCTTCCGGTCACCCATTTGGGACTCGAAGTCCGACGGCGTGCGCGCGGGACACTTCTCCTGACATACGCCACAACCCGTGCAAACGTCCCAGTCCACGTAGGCGGCGTGACGGCGGATTCGCGCTCGGTAGACCGGCCCGTTGGCCCCGGCCTCCTGGGAGCCGGCCTCCTGGGAGACAAACTCCCTGGTCACACGCCCCCCCGCGTCCACGGGCTTGCCCGTCGCGGGATCCAGCACCTTGAGCCCCTCGACCTCGGAGTAGGTCAATAGCTGGATGTGTTCGTGATGACCAACTTCCACCGTGCGCGGTGTAAGGATGCACTGAGCACAGTCGAGCGTCGGAAACGTCTCCGACAACTGGGCCATTCGCCCGCCGACGGAGGGAAGGCGGTCGACCATCACCACTTCATACCCGGCGTCCGCAATGTCCAGCGCGGCCTGCATGCCGGCAATGCCCGCTCCAACAATCAGAGCACGCGTCCGTGGGTCACGATCCGTCACGGCAGCTACCTCCCAGCCAGTGCGCAGCACGCACATCTCTGACGTTGAGCGGCTCGATCACGGACGGTGTCGGTCGCCACCTGGCGTCACCCAGGCGTTCGGAATGCACCCTCACACTACGGCCTCCACCATCCCCAACACCTGCCTGGTCGTCAGATTCCGCACCGTGGTCGCCTTGTTCGGACACACGACAGCGCAGGCGCCACAACTCTGGCACAGCGCCGCGTTGACTGTGGAGAGCTGTTTCCACGGGTGGAGTTCCCGGGCGTCGTAGGGGCAAGCTGGTACACACAGGCCACAGCCTGAGCAGAGCGCTTCGTCCACCGCGGCGACGGTCGGCTCGGCAACCATCTCGTCCTTGGCGAACAGCTTCAGCACCTTCGCGGCCGCCCCGGAGGCCTGCGCAACCGTCTCCGGGATATCCTTGGGGAACTGTGCCGCGCCCGCGATGTAGACGCCCGCGGTCAGACTCTCCACCGGGCGCAGCTTGGGGTGCGCTTCAGAGAGGAAACCATTCTCGTCCGTAGCGACACGCATCAGGCGCGCCAGGTCGTCGCTTTCGCTGCTGGGCACCGCCGCCATCGCCAGCACCACCAGGTCTGCTCGCACTCGCAGCGACCTACCACTCAGAGTGTCGGCCCCCCACACCTCCAGCCGGCCGTTCCGCGGGATCACTTTGGAGACCTTCCCACGCAGGTACACCGCCCCGTACTCCTCCATGGCCTGCTGCACGTACTCATCGTACCCCCGCCCCTGGGATCGGATGTCGATGTAGAAGACGTACGCCTGCCCCTCCGGCACGGCCTGGCGGTAGGCGATGGCCTGTTTGGCCACGTACATACAACATATCTTCGAGCAATAGGGCTGGTGGCGATCCGGTGCCCGCGAACCCGCACACTGCACCCAGACTACCTCTCGCGGCACCTGGCCATCCGAGGGGCGAAGGACAGCATCCTTCT
Source organism: Anaerolineae bacterium (assembly GCA_050049955.1). Taxonomy (GTDB): domain Bacteria; phylum Chloroflexota; class Anaerolineae; order B4-G1; family B4-G1; genus SKLM01. The sequence continues at coordinate 2,421 of JASFVG010000486.1, forward strand.
TGAGCATCTCCTCGAACTGCAGGCTATCCACCACATCCGGGTATCGCCCGCCCCCATACTCAGCCATGTTGCTGCTCGCGTAGAGGTCAAGGCCGGTGGTGAGCACGACGGCACCCACGTCCTCGTGCCTGATGCGCCCACCGTCAGCGCCCGCGCTCCTGATGTCGACGGTGAAGTTGCCGACGTATCCGTCGAAGCCAACAACCTCCGCGCCCGTGAGCACCTCGATGAGCGGATGCTGGGTGACAGCCTCTATGCGCTCGCCCAGCAGGTCCTCGCGACCCTGTAGGTTGAGATAGAGATGCGAGTGCCGGGCCATCTGGCCGCCGAGGTGATGTGAGCGCTCGACCAGAATCACGGGATGCCCGGCGTCCGCAATGTCCAGAGCGGCACTGAGCCCGGCGATGCCCCCACCCACTACCAGCGCTCGCTTGCACACGGGCAGCATGAATGGGATCAGCGATTCGTCCCCCCGCACCTTCTCCACCAGGGATCGCACCACCTCGATCGCCTTGCCGGTTGCCGCCTCCGGCTCGTCTCGGTGTGGCCAAGAGACCTGCTCGCGGATGTTCGCGATCTCCAGCCGGTAGGGATTCAGGCCCGCGTTGGCCGCAGCTTCCCGGAACGTAGACTCGTGCATCGCCGGTGAGCAGGCAGCAACTACCACCCCGTCCAGCCCGTGCTCCTCGATGGCCTCTTGGATCATCATCTGGCCAGGGTCGGAGCACATGTATTTGTAGTCGGTGGCGACGGTGACGCCGGGATAGTCGTCCAGCACATCGACCACCTGCTCCACATCGACGGTACCGGCTATGTTGAGCCCGCAGTGGCAGACGAAAACACCAATCCGAGACACTAGTGCCCCCTACGCTGGGACTCCAGCGAATCCTCAGCCCTCAAAGCCATCCATTTCCCGTGGCCCCATCCAGAACCGACCGCACGCGGCGCAATCTTCTCCCAGGGCCAGCTGTCCAGGCCAACCGGGGCCCGCAACAGGACGTCAGCACGGCGGTGTGATCCGTTCATCAGACACGCAGTTGAACCAAAGGGGGGAACTTCTGTAGAGCCTGCTTTGCGCCATGCCTGAGAAGCTGCCGCTGAGGAGAAACCTCGCCTAGGGGGATCCAAA
>JASFVG010000487.1:0-3542 GCA_050049955.1 Anaerolineae bacterium
CCCATCGCATGCCCAAGACCGGTTCGGACCGCCGCCCCCTTGCCCTGATTCTGCCCGTGCAGAACGACGGACACGTCCGGGGCGTCGGCCAGCCCATCCAGCACCTCTCGCGTGCCGTCGGTCGACCCATCGTCCACCACCACGATTTCGCGCTCGACCAAGACCTCGGATCCGTCCTCCGGCGCGAAGCCCACCGGCACCCTCAGCTCTACCGCCCGCACGCGCCGCAGGATCTCGGCGATGGTATCGATCTCGTCATAGACCGGCACAATGACAGACAGCCGCATCTAACCTCCCTATAAGCGTAAGCCGCATTATAGGCTGGGCCTATCCGCGTGGCAAGCCATTGCGGTCCGCATCGACTCGCTATAGAATAGGGCAGAAGTGAGTCACCAGACATAGCAGGCCATTGCTGCTGGGGAGGGTCATTCGACGTGATACAGGTTGCCGCCATCATCCTCGCGGCCGGCGCATCTACGCGCCTTGGCCGCTGCAAGCAACTTCTCGACTGGAAGGGCAAGCCCTTGTTGGCCCACGTTGCGGACATCGCGCTTGCCGCGGGGCTTGACCCGGTGATCGCGGTGCTCGGATGCCACGTCGAGCAGACTTACCCTGCCCTCGGCGATAGACCCTTGCAGGCGCTGACGAACTGGCGCTGGCCGGAAGGGATGAGTACCTCCGTCCTGACTGGCTTGTCCGGCGTGCCACCCCAGACGGACGCGGCCCTCATCCTCCAATGTGACCAACCCCTGATCAGCACCCGACTTCTGCAAGCACTGGTGCAGCGTTTCGTCGAGACAGGAGCCTCTATCGTCTATCCTACCCACGAGGGCCGGCGCGGCACGCCTGTCCTATTCGCCCGCCGCCTATTCAGCGAACTCTCGGCTGTCACGGGAGACGAGGGCGGCCGCAGCCTGATTGCTGGCCACGCAGACGATGTCGCCACGGTGCCGGTAGCCAGTGCTGACGTGCTGGCTGACCTCGACACGCTGGCGGACTACCACCGGATCCAGGCGGTCGCCCGCCCTGCCCTCCCCGAGGCGTGCCTGCGCGACATCCACCATCTCATCATCGATATGGACGGCGTCCTGTGGCGCGGAGACGAGCCGATGCCGGGCCTCCAGCCGTTCTTCGCCTTCCTGCAGCGGCACGACATCGCCTTCGTACTCGCCACGAACAACTCTAGCGGCACCCCGCAGCAATACGTGGCCAAGCTGGCGCAGTTTGGCGTGCAGGTGCCGCAAGAATCCGTATTGACCTCAGCCCTGGTCGCCGCCGCGTACCTGGCGGACGTCGCCCGCGCCGGCTCCCGGGTCTACGTCGTCGGCGAGGATGGGGTGCGTCAGGCGCTCGACGAGCAAGGATTCGTGTTGGACGATGGTGCACATGGGCGGCTTCCCGAGGTCGACTACGTCGTTGTCGGCTGGGACCGGGGTCTGACCTGGCGGAAGCTGGCCACGGCCTCCCTCCTGATCCACAAGGGCGCCGGCTTTGTCGGCACCAACCCGGACACTTCCTACCCTACCGAGGACGGCCCGGTGCCAGGAAACGGCGCACTGCTGGCCGCCCTCGAGACGGCCACGGGGATCCATCCCTTCGTCACCGGCAAGCCCGGGTCCTGGGTGTTCCGGGAGGCCCTGCGCCGCATGGACGCCACGCCGGAGACAAGCGCCATGATCGGCGACCGGCTCGACACGGACATCGCCGGTGGTGTCCACGCCGGCCTGACCACCGTGCTCACCCTCTCGGGCATCGCCACGCAGGAGGATCTGGCCGATTCGCCCATCCAGCCCGATCTTGTGGTGGCGGACATCGAGGACCTCACGGCGCGATGGAAGGAGCTGATCGAGTGACCCCGGCGCTCTACGACCTCGACCGGGCCAGGCTCGCATCGCTGCTGGAGGCCTGGGGCGAGCCCTCCTACCGCGCCGACCAGGTCTGGGAGTGGCTCTACGTCCACCTGGTGGACAATCCGGAAGGGATGACCAACCTGCCCCGGTCGCTGCGCGACCGGCTCTCGCAGGAGACGACCATCCATGTCCTCGAGGTTGCGGATACTGCTCAAACGAGCGACCGACGGACGCGCAAGGACCTGCTTCGACTTCCCGACGGTGAGATGATCGAGGCCGTTCTGATGCGCTATGAGCAACGGCGCACCGCCTGCCTCTCTACCCAGGTGGGCTGCGCCATAGGGTGCCCGTTTTGCGCCACGGGCCAGATGGGCTTGCTCCGCGACCTGAGCAGCGGGGAGATCGTAGCCCAGGCACTTCACTTCGAGCGCCAGCTGCGGGCTGAGGGTGAGCGCCTTACCAATGTGGTGCTGATGGGTATGGGCGAGCCGCTGGCCAACTACGATGCCTCTTTGGCCGCCATCCGCCGCCTGAATCACCCCGCCGGTTTCCGGCTTGGAGGGCGACACATCACCCTGTCCACCGTAGGTCTGGTGCCCGAGATGCGGCGGCTGGCAGGGGAGCGGCTCCAGATCACCCTCGCCGTCTCCCTGCACGCGGCCACCGACGACCTACGCGATCGACTTGTGCCCGTCAACCGCCGCTATGGTTTGGACGCCCTGTTCGCGGCCTGCGCCGACTACGCCGAGCGGACGGGCCGGCGCATCACATTCGAGTGGGCACTCATTGCGGGCGTCAACGACACGCCCCAGCAGGCCCGCGCCCTGGCCAACCGGCTGCTCAGCTCAAAGAGCCGCTCGAAGAGTCGCTCAGGCAGCCGATCAGGTAGCGGCTCCCTGAGTCCCAGGCACGTACACGTCAACCTCATTCCCCTGAACCCATCGGCCGGCTACTCGGGCAGCGGTTCCAGCAGCGATGCCGTCGACGCCTTCGCTGCAGTCCTTCGCGAGCACCACGTGCCCTGCACCGTCCGTGTCCGTCGGGGCGCGGCGATCCAAGCCGGCTGCGGCCAGCTGCGCGGCCGGTCCAGCCAGCCGGGGACGCCGCCGACGCCCCCCTCTGGAGCGGTCGCGCGCACGAGCCATACAGAGAAGGAGACTATATCTTGACCCACCCGGAAGGACCTTCAACGCGTTCGGTACACCTGGCCACGCAGGCCGATCCCGCGACCGGAGCTGTGACGCCGCCGGTGGTAGAGACCTCGGCCTTCGCCTATCCCGACCTTGACACCTGGCGTGCGGTGGCGCTGAAAGACGCCGAAGGCCACATCTACAGCCGGAACTCGAACCCCACCACCGGGTTGCTCGAGGAGAAGGTCGCTGCCCTGGAGGGGGCGCCCAGCGCCACGAGCTTTGCTACCGGCATGGCGGCCATCAGTACAACACTCTTCGCGCTGCTCAGCCCCGGTGACCGGGCGGTCGCTGTCCGGGACGCCTACGGCGCCACGTACCTGCACTTCACCCAGATCCTCCCCCGGTTCGGCATCCAGTGCCAGGTCTGCGAAACAGACGATCACGCAGCCATCGAGGAGGCCGTCGCCCGAGGTTGCCACGTGCTGTACCTGGAGTCGCCGACCAATCCGATGCTCAAGGTGGTCGACCTGGCGCGGCTCGCGGAGGCTGCGCGCAGGGC
>JASFVG010000488.1:0-3540 GCA_050049955.1 Anaerolineae bacterium
GCGATATGGTACACGAAGAGCCGTGGCCCACTGATGGGGCTTGTGGCTGGTCTCGGCGTGTGGGTGATTCTGGGGTTCCTGGCGCTGCGGCGTGTGATCAGTCGGCGGTTGTGGCGCGGCATCTGGGTTGGGGCCCTGGCGACGGCGGTCCTGATCGCGGTGGCCTTCTTCCTCATCAACCCTGGCGGACCGCTTCACGAGTGGGCCGTCGGCACCCCGGTGAGCCGTGTCGCCCGCGTGCTGGAATACGAGAGCGGCACCGGGATGGTGCGCAACCTCATCTGGGAGGGCGCCCTGGATCTGGTCATGCCCCACGAGCCAATCTGGTATCCACCCACAGAGGGGGCCCCTCAGGGGCATTCCGACCCCTTCAATGTCCTGCGTCCCCTGGTAGGCTACGGTCCCGAATCGATGTACGTGGCCTACAACTCGTTCTACCCGCCCCTGCTGGGCCAGTATGAGTCCCGCACAGCATCGCCCGACCGCTCCCACAATGAGACCATGGATTCCTGGGTCAGGACGGGTCTGCTGGGATTTGCGGCCTACCTATGGCTCTTTGTCGGCGCGTTCACCTTTGGCCTACGCTCGCTCGGCTTCCTGCCAGAGGGCCGGTTGCGCAAGCTGTTCTACGGACTCCTGGCCGGAGGGGCGGTGGTCGCCACCGCCGTCGTGATACCGACCATCGGTCCCCATTTCTTCGGCCTGGCCGTCCCGATCGGTATGGTGGGCGGCATTTTCCTCTACCTAATCGCCTACGGGTTCTCGGACTGGAAGAGCGACTACGGGTCCCCAAACGCGGAATCCGGAACGACCGGGCTCCATCCCCGCTTCGTCCTCTTGATGGGCCTTCTATCCGCTATTGTCGCCCACTTCGTGGAGATCAACTTTGGCATTGCCATCGCCGCCACACGCACCACGTTCTGGTGCTACGCTGGCCTGCTGGTTGTGACCGGGCTGGAGCTGGTCCGCGAGCCCGAGGAGGAGCCGGTCAACGCTCGGCAGGGCCGGCGCGAGACACGGTTGCCCCGGTGGCTCAGGCCGACGCTGCTCACGTCGATCCTGGGCGGCTTCATCATCGGCACCCTGTCCTTCGATTTCATCACCAACGCGGAGCGTCTCACACGACCGGCGGCGATCGTGTGGCGAGCGCTCACCGTGCTGCCGGCCCAGGGGAATCGCATATCCTACGGCGCGCTGATGATCTTCGCCTTCACCTGGGTGATGAGCGCGGTCCTCTTCCTCTCTCAGATGGCGAAGCGCGGCGTGTTTCGGGAGCGGAAGGATGATTGGCTGGTGGCGGCGGCTCTCTATGGATTGGTCTCGTTGGCCATCGGTTTCGGCTTTGCGCTGCTGTTGGGTGGACGTCACGCCTCGGTGGTGCGAGCGCGACCAGCGTCCGTAGAGGAGGTGCTGCATCTCTCAGGCCGCGTTGCGGGTGTGCTGAATCTGTACTACGGCTTCATCCTGTTCACCCTAATCCTGGGGGGCACGGTGCTCCTCCTGGGGACGGGTAGCGACTGGAAGCCTGTGGGCCAGGTGAGCGTGATTGTGCTGATTGGACTGGCTCTTCTGGCGGGCGCGGCCTCGGTAATGACCAACCTGCAGGCCATTCGGGCGGACATCATCTACAAGCAAGCGGGCCCCTACGAGCGCGAGGACCAGTGGGCCCTGGCGATTCAGCACTACCGGCGGGCGCTGGACCTGGCCCCGCGGGAGGACTTCTACCACCTGTACCTGGGACGTGCCTACCTGGAGTACGCCAAGACGCTCGACGATCCGAACCTGCGGCGAACCATTCTGGTGGAGACCGAGGAGACGCTGCACGAGGCGCGGGAGGTGAACCCACTCAACACGGACCACAGTGCCAACCTGGCGCGGATGTACCGCACCTGGGCTCAGATGACCACGGACACGGACACGCGACAGGAGTTGGTGGGACGGTCGATCGAGAGCTACGGCGTCGCCACCCGGCTAAGTCCGCAGAATGCGCTTCTGTGGAACGAATGGGGAGCCCTTCACCTATCCGTGGGGCAGTTCGAGACGGCGCAGGAGAAGATATCACATTCGTTGGAGATCGACCCCGAGTTCGATCAGACCTGGACGCTACAGGCCGATCTGTATGCCAACCAGGATGTGATTACCGACGCCGTGGCGGCCTACCAGACGTCTCTCGAGCTGGATCCGAGGCAGGCCGAGGTCTGGATACGCCTGGGCGACATGTATCGACAGCAGAACGCGGTGGCGCAGGCTGTGGACGCCTACGAGCAGGCGCTCGATCTGAGGCCGGGGAACGTGCAGGGCTGGCGCATCCTGGGCTCGCTTTACGCCCAGCTCGGCCAGTTAGGGCAGGCGATCCAGGCGCTTCACCAGGCGTTGGGCCTCGCGCCGGAGGCGCGGGACGCCTGGGATACGCACCGTATGCTGGCCATTCTCTACGGCCAGGCCGGTGAGCAGGACGAAGCCCTCGACCACGCTGAGGAGGCGCTGCAAACCGCTCCCGAGGATCAGCAGGAGGGGTTGGAGCAGCTGCTGGCGGAACTGCAAGGGGGTGTCGCAGAGCAGTGACCGTATACCTCCTGGTCTTCGCTGGCGCGCTCGTGCTGGCCGTGGGCGCCACGCCCCTGGCCCGACATCTGGCACCTCGCATCGGCATGATCGATAGGCCCGAAGCGCGCAAGGTCCACGAACGTCCTGTCCCGCGGCTGGGTGGAGCGGCCATTCTGGTGAGCGTGATCGCGGCGGGAACAGTCCTGGGTCGTCGCTACCAGTTCGCCCAGTTTGGGACGATTCTCGTCGGTGCGACCGGGATCTCGTTCATGGGCTTGATCGACGATCGCTGGGGGTTGAGCGCGACGGTCAAGCTGGTAGGCCAGATCGCGGCTGCCGCCCTATTGTGTGCCAGCGGGATCACCGTCGGTACGTTCCGGCATCCGGCGGTCAATCTTCTGGTCACCATGCTCTGGGTGGTATTCATCACCAACGCCATCAACCTGCTCGACAACATGGACGGCCTGGCCGGCGGCGTGGCCGGCATCGCGGCGGCCTATTTCGCACTGATGTGCTCCTTCAGCGGACAGTACCTGGTGGGTGCCCTGTCGATAGCCCTGTTGGGGGCCTGTCTGGGCTTCCTGTTCTACAACCTCAACCCGGCGAACATCTTCATGGGCGATTCAGGGGCCCTGTTCCTCGGTTTCATGCTGGCAGCGACAGGCATCAAGCTGAGCTTCCCAGAGAACGTCGGGTTCGTGACCTGGATGGTACCGGTGCTTGTGATGGGCGTGCCGATCTTTGACACAACCCTGGTGATCGTCTCACGCCTGCGCCGTGGTCGGAACCCGCTGACGACACCGGGCCAGGATCACGTCTCGCACCGCCTGGTGGCGGCCGGCATGTCCCGCCGGGAGGCGGTCCTGACGCTGTATGTCGTCGCCTTCGCCGTGGGACTGGTGGCGGTCTTCGTCACCCGTGCCTCGGTGATCGAGGGCTATATCGGTGGGGGTGTCGTGACGCTCGTAGGTCTCTACGGCCTCTGGCGCCTGG
>JASFVG010000489.1:0-3537 GCA_050049955.1 Anaerolineae bacterium
TGGGCCACTCGCTGGGAGATGAGCAGTTTGAGAAGGTGTACAATCGGTTCCTCGAAGTCGCGGACAAGAAGAAGACCGTCGACACCCGTGACCTGGAGGCCATCGTCGCCGACGAGGCTCAGATGTTCTTTGAGGAGGCATACCACCTGGAGCAGATCCAGGTGAGCTGCGGGGACAAGAGCATCCCCACGGCCACCGTGCGCATCCGTCGGCCTGATGGCGAGGTGGTGTGCGACGCCGACCACGGCACGGGGCCGGTGGACGCTGTCTATCGCGCCATTAACCGTGTCATAGGCGAGCCCAACGAGCTGATAGAGTTCTCCATTCAGGCGGTGACGGAGGGCATCGATGCCGTGGGGCGGGTCACCATCCGAGTGCAGGCCGACGAGCCCGTCAACGGAGACAAGCGCCAAGTGTTCAGCGGTCACGGGGCCGATACCGACATCATAGCCGCCAGCGCAAAGGCGTACATGTTCGCTCTCAACCGGCTGATCGCCGCGAGGCGCGACGCCAGGCGACCGCATTAGGATCACGCAGGTTGGGTTTGCCACCCGACCAAAGGTGTGGAAGGGGTCTGCCACCCCACGAGCAACTTGTAGGTCGGGTCTGCTACCCGACAGATCGCATAGGAGGCCAACATGGCAAACGAGACCGAGCACAACGAGAGGAAGTTCGCTGAGCCTCGCAGTTGGGCGGGCAAGTGGTGCGGCTATGCCCTGACGGACAGCGACGAGACCGCCGTACCCGAGCAGATGCAGGAGCGGAAGTTCTCCAAGCCTCGGGGCTGGGCGGCCAAGTGGTGCAACAGGGGCTTGATGAACGGCACGGAGAAGTAGCTGCCGGTGGCGCATACAATCGCAGAGAAGATCATCGCCGCCCACTTGGTTGACGGCGGGGACGGTCACGCACTGGCTGACGGTGAGGTGTGGCCCGGTGACATTGTGGAGGTAGCGGTGGATGTCGTGCTTGCCAATGACATCACTGCGCCTATCGCCATCCGCGAGTTTGAGAAGCTCAGTGGCGACGGGGCCGCGCCGCGCGTGTTTGATTGCGGCCGAGTAGTGCTTGTGGCTGACCACTTCGCGCCCAGCAAGGACATCGCCTCTGCTGAGCAATGCCGCGTTATGCGTGAGTTCGCTCGGGAGCAGAACCTGGTCCACCACTACGACGTGGGACGGATGGGCATTGAGCACGTGCTGCTGCCCGAGCAGGGGCTCGTGGCGCCAGGGGACATCGTCGTGGGCGCTGATTCGCACACATGTACCTACGGCGCGCTGGGGGCCTTCGCCACAGGGATGGGCTCAACCGACATCGGCGTGGCGATGGCCACCGGCCGAGTGTGGCTGCGTGTGCCCGAGAGCGTGCGCATTGTGTACGACGGACGGGAAGCGCTTCGGCCATGGGTCGGCGGCAAGGACTTCATCCTGCACACCATCGGCCAAATCGGCGTGAGCGGAGCTCGCTACAAGGCCATAGAGTTCTCGGGGCCCGCCATTGACGCGCTCGGGATGGATGGACGGTTCACTATGGCAAATATGGCGATTGAGGCCGGCGGGAAAGCCGGGCTCTTCGCCGTTGACGAGACGACGCGGGCGTATGTGAGCGGTCGTGTCGGCCGTCCCTACCAGGACTACGACGCCGATCCGGATGCCGAGTACAGCCGAGTTGTGCAGATCGACGTGGGGGCCATCGAGCCCCTGGTTGCCTTCCCTCACTCGCCTGACAACGTCAGGCCCGCGAGGGGCGCGGGCGACGTGACCATCGACCAGGTTGTCATTGGTTCGTGCACCAACGGGCGACTAGGCGACCTGCGCGTCGCCGCAGAGGTGCTACGAGGGCGAAGGGTGCATCCCCACGTGCGCTGCATCGTGATACCGGGCACACAGCAAGTCACCCTCGACGCCCTGCGGGAGGGGCTCGTTGAGGCCTTCATAGAATCTGGCGCGGTCGTTAGCACTCCCACCTGTGGACCCTGCCTTGGGGGGTACATGGGGGTCTTGGCCGGTGGAGAGCGGGCCGTGAGCACCAGCAATCGCAACTTCCGGGGGCGAATGGGGCACCCCGATAGCGAGGTTTACCTTGCGGGGCCGGCCGTCGCCGCGGCCAGTGCCGTTCTGGGCTGCGTCGCCCACCCGGACGACATCTAGGCGGGGGGCCCACCGCTAGCGTACAGACGCCAGAAGCTGCCTGGAGGGAGAGAGAGGATGTTGGTTGATGGCAGGGCGTGGAAGTACGGCGATCACGTTGATACCGACGCCATCGTGCCGGCGCGCTACCTGAACGTTTCGACGACTGAGGAATTGGCCAGCCACTGCATGGAGGATATCGATGCCGGATTCGCTGAGCACGTGGCGCTGGGAGACGTGATTGTTGCCGGGGAGAACTTCGGCTGCGGCTCGTCGCGGGAGCACGCACCGTTGGCGATCAAAGGGGCTGGCGTGGCATGCGTGGTTGCGAAGAGCTATGCCCGCATCTTCTATCGCAACGCCATCAACATAGGCCTCCCGATCCTGGAGTGTCCAGGTGTCGTGGAAGAGACCGAGACGGGCGACCGGCTGACTGTCGATTTACTCGCTGGCGCCATTACCAACCATCGTACGGGGCGGAGGCACTGCACCACGCCGTTCCCCGATTTCGTCATGCGTATCATCGAGGCGGGCGGTCTGGTTTCGTATACCGTGGGAGAAATGAGAAACCGGTAGGCACGGGGAATGGACAAGCTCATCCTGTCAGAAGCATTGCAGACGGAATATCCAGAAGCTGCCGTGGGCGTTCTGGTGATGCGCCACGTCGCCAATCCAGATCATCACCCGGCGCTCGAAAGCCGAAAGGCCGAGCTTGAAGAAGAGCTGCGGTCGCGGTATGGCGACTACGACAGGGCCCGACTGAGGCAGCTGCCGACGATCCAGGCATACGACGCCTACTATAAGCGGTTCAGAAAGACATACCACGTTCTGCTCCAGCTCGAGTCCGTCGCCCTCAAGCATCAACCTATCTTCAGTGTCGCGGCGCTGGTCGAGGCGATGCTCATGGCGGAACTCAAGAGTTTGATGCTGACGGCCGGTCACGACCTTGACGTCGTGCAGGAGCCTGTCCGCGTCGACGTGGCTCAAGGCACGGAACGCTATACTCAACTCAATGGCAAGCAGCAAGTGCTCAAGGCGGGCGACATGTTCATCGCTGACGCGGCAGGCGTCATCTCCAGCATCATCTACGGCCCTGACCGGCGGACCAGGATCCGGTCGACTACGCAGCAAGTTCTCTTCACTACGTATGCACCGCCAGGCATCAGGAGAGAGACAGTGGACCAGCACCTTCGGGACATTCGCGCGAATGTTCTCCTCGTTGCTCCCGGGGCCCAGACGGTGCTGCTTCGTGTCGACGAGGCCACCTGAAGCCCGATTGAGAACACGTCATGGAAGCTGAGATCGTTGCGCTGCCAGGTGATGGCATTGGGCCAGAGGTCGTAGCCGAGGGCGTCAAGGTCTTGGGTGCCGTGGCAGAGGCCTACGGCCATCTGTTCAACATCAAAGAGGA
>JASFVG010000490.1:0-3511 GCA_050049955.1 Anaerolineae bacterium
GGGCACGCGACCCGCGAGGAACCTCCTGACGAAGCGCCCGATGGCCTTGGGATCTCCGGTGCCGACCACGGTGCCAGGGTAGAGGATGACCAGGGGCAATCCCCTGTCCTGGTGAAGCTGGAGAGCGACAAGATCGCCCTCGTACTTGCTTCGAGTATAGTGGCTCGGCCTACAAGGACCTACCGGTGTCTCCTCAACAAAGGGCGAGGTGGCTGGCCTCCCATAGACGTAGGCGGTGCTTACGTGCACGACCTTCGAGACGCCGGCCGCCAGCGCACACTCCATGATGTTCCGTGTGCCCTCGACGTTGACCCTGGTGTAGATTCGCCTGTCTGGCTCCCACCAGGAGTAAATGTTGGCGAGGTTAACGACCCAATCACAGCCAGCCATGCAGTGGCTCAAGGAATCCCTGTTCGTTACGTCTCCGGTAGTGAGGTCGGCCCGCGCCGTCTCAAGCCCAAGCGTCTTGCTTGTCGGCCTTACCAGGCAGACCGGTTCGTGCCCCCTCTGGACCAACCGCTCGACAACGTGGCCTCCGATGAAGCCGGATGCTCCTGTGACGAAGACGTTCATCTCGGAATACTCCCTACTAGATATGCCATAGCCCAACATGCCATCGGGGTAGGACGTCCACTCCGTCCGACTGCCCTCTGCAAAGCGTCGCCGCTACCCCGCCGCCGGCGTGGCGGGGTAGCCTCGTGTCCCCGCTCGTGTTCGATCAGGGGACGGGTTCTGTGTCAATCCAGCTCACCCTGACTTCCCGCCGGTCGCCAACCTCCGCACACCCCTTACGGAGCTGCCACCACGTTGAAAGGACCGCAGGCCCAGATCGCATTCCGGGCTTCCACCACGACATACCATGAGCCCTCAAGCTCAAGCTCGACCTGCCGGTAGCTCGTATCCGAATCCACCACTTGGAGGTGGCTGAACGGCAGGACGGCCCCCCCGGGCATTCGGAGTATCCACGTACGGCGTTCCTATGGCATCGAGAGCATCCTCCCACGTGCTCCCCGGATGATCCGTGCCGACCTGCCTGCTGCCCCCGCCACCACTCACATTGTGGAACACGAAGCCTTGATGGCCGATACGTATCTAGGAGGGCAGGCGGACCTCACACCTCTCCCCTTAGAAGGTGACCTCGAAGAACGGTCCGCTCGCGACGATTGTGCTCATGCTATCAGGTGTATGTGAAGGCACAGGCGTCCGTGTTGCAGCAGCCGTGGGCGGCAGCGGCGTCGTGGTCGGGGTGGATTCGGCCGTCGCACATCCGGCAAGTAGTAGGACGACCAGCGCAGAGCCACCTGCTCCCCCAAGGTCTCTCTCGCCTCTCGCAGTTACACTGCTGTTTCGTCAGGCGGCGTGTCTCGCTTGGGCGGTAGGCCATCTTTCGTCCGCCGACATCTCCGTCGGCAGCCCCTCAGTGCGGCTCGATGACCACGTCCTTCCAGAAGTGCTCTCTGGCGGGTGAGGTGGGAAACCGGCTCACCGAAGGCTTGACCAGCTTGTGCTCGCGCCAGTAGGCAAGGGGCATCACCACCGCCTCCTCCATCAGCATCCGGTCCGCCTGTCGATAGAGCTTCATCCGTTCGTCCTGGTCCGTCAGTCGTCTGGCTCGCTCCACCAGTCCATCGTAGGTCGGGTTGCCCCAGTGGTTGGTCTGTCTTTTCAGGGCTACCCGCAGGAAGTTGTCGGGGTCGGGGTAGTCGGCTCCCCATACCAGGGGACAGACGTGCGGCAGCTCCCGCCCCAGCCGTTCGGAGAACTCTGCCCAGGGGACCACCTCCCATTCGACCTCTATGCCGAGGTTTGCGCGCCAGTGTCCGGCCAGCGCCTCCATCTCGGGATCGAAACTCGGGCGACCAGGGCATCCAGGGCGGGGAACCCGCGGCCGCCTGGATAGCCGGCCTCCACGAGCAGGTCTCGCGCCCGATCGGGGTCGTACGGCAGCCCGATTCCCGCCGAGTGTCCCGGCATGCCAAAGGGCACGAAGCCGCCGCGGCGCGCGGACGACCTTCCCCCTGCCTGCGCGTTCAGCCATTCCCTGTCGGTGGCCAGGACAAAGGCCTGCCGCACCCGAGGGTCGTCGAACGGCGGCCGCTCCGGGTGGAAGCCCAGGTAGTAGGTGGCCAGGCTTGGCGTCGTCAGGCAATCCACGGCGTGCCGCTGCCGGGCGTCTGCCAATTGCTCAACTGGCAGGATATTCAGGTCGAGTATGTCCAGGCCATCCCGCTCGTAGAGTTCCAGGGCCGTGGTCGAGCGTTCGTTGACAGAACGCAAGCTCAGTTCGACGCGCCCCAGATTGCCCCGGCAGCGGCCGTGGTAGTGCGCGCGACGCATCAAGGCCAGTGATTTGCCTTTCACCCAGGCGGCCATACGGAAGGGGCCGTTGGTGACGATGTTGCCTGGCTCGGTCCAGGCCTCGCCGCACGCCTCGACCACGTGCCGGGGCACGGGATACGCGGCGGAGCTAGCCATCAACTGGAGAAAGTATCCCACTGGCCCCTCCAGTTCCACGACAAGCGTCCCGGCGTCCGCCACCTTGATCCCCACGTCTGACCACCGTCCGCGCCTGTCTCGGAAGTCCCTGGCACCGACCACATCGTACAGCAGGGTGGCGTTGGGCGAGCCAATGACCGGATCGAGCACGCGCCTCCACGCGTAGGCGAAGTCGTAGGCCGTCACCGGGGTGCCATCGCTCCAGACTACGTCATCCCGCAGGCGGAACGTATACTTGCGTCCCCCATCTGTGACGTGCCAGCTCTGGGCGACATCGGGTGCGATCGAGACGTACACAGTCAGCTCCACCAGCCCGCTGAATAGCTGGTCGATCACCTCCCCGGATACCCCGCTGGTGCACCTCGTTGGATCGAGCGTTCTCACATTGGGCCAGACGAGACGGAGGGCGTGGGGGACCGGGGGCAGTCGGCTGGCTGGCTCCACCGACGAGGCGCGCTGCCAGAGGGCAAAGGCCTCGTCATAGGCGGCACGCGCCCGCCGGAAGTCGAAGCTACTGTCATACGTTAGTCCCAGCTTCATCAATGTCCGCGCCGCCTGCTCGTACCGCTCTGACTCCTTGAGGAGGGTCAGCGCCCGCCGATAGTACCCCACGGCCTCGTCGTGGGCATAGATCAGCCGGGCCTGATCTCCAGCGCGCTGGAGACAGTGCAGCGCCTTCTCCGCGTCCCCGGCCCTCTCCCAGTGGTGGGCCAACAGCCCCAGCTGCTCCTCCGCCCGCTCCGGGAAGAGCCGCTCCAAAGCCTGCGCCACCTCCCGGTGAAACGCTCGCCGCTCTTTCTTCAGCAGCCCGTTATAGGCCGCCTCCCGCGTCAGCTCGTGCTTGAAGATGTACTCCAGCTCGGGGATGCGCGCCCGCTCGCGGATCAGCTCCTCGTGCTGCAGGGTGCGTAGCTGTTGGTCAAGTCTGCGCTCCTCCTCCGCGATAGCGGCCAGCACGCGGTAGAGGAAGATGCGGCCGATGACGGAGGCCATCTGGAGGACGCGTTTGGTGTCC
>JASFVG010000491.1:0-3505 GCA_050049955.1 Anaerolineae bacterium
TATCTGCCGTTGGAGGAGCAAGGCGCCATCGATGCGGCGGTCCACTGGGTGCTTGGGGATCCACGTGTCTTCTTGAACACGGTGGCCGACATCGACCTGCTACCACGGGTGCTGGATGCGGCCAGCCGCCTTGGTGAGCGACCGTCCCCCGTCGAGATGCAGGCGCTGGCGGAGGAGATGGGGATGGAACCTTTGTTCACGTGATGCAGCGGCCAGGGGAGCTAGGCCTGGGGCCGGTTCTCCGCGGTTAGCGCGCGCACGCAGATTCCACCATCGTCACCGCCGCCGGCTACAGATCGCCATCGCCGCTCGTGTACCGCAGGATCGTGTTGAGCTCATCGGCCCTGACGTAGCCCACAACCTCAATGCGCTGGCCCGCGACGCCGCCGATCTCGGATACCGCCTGGCGGATAGAGAGGGCGAGGGGCACTGCCAAAGGGCAGAACGGGGAAGACGGACGGAATCTGTAGCTCACCACGCCATCCTCGTCCACCGCTAGGTCCTCGATCAGCCGCATGCGCACCACGTCCACTTCCGTCTCGGGGTCGATGACCGTGGATAGGCGGGTTAGGACGGCCTCGCGAAGGCGGTCTCTGTCCACTGCGAGCATGGCTTCGGTCCTTGCCTGAAGGCGGCCTGACTCAGTCCACTTGTTAGGGCCTTCGTACTGCTCGGGATCGATCAGCCTCGAGCGGGAGCTCCAGGATCACGGAGAGCAGCTGAACGAGAGTGCTGCAATCGTAACCTATGTCCCCTCAAAGCGGATGTCAAGGTCCATTGGGCGCGCGAGCGTGTTGACCAGGGTGGCGTGCCTTGCAACACCAATCAGCCGACGTTGGACGCGTCGGGACGGTTCTGGCTCCAGACGGAGCGTTGTCCCCAGGCGTGCGATGCGCCGCGGCCTTGACACCTCCTCATACGTCATGGTTAGGCTCAGCTGGTCGACGGGGACGCCACGAAGGCGACAGGAATTCACAACGAACTCTAGCATACAGGCGCCAATGGCCGCCACGAACAGGGAGGGTGCGCTCAGTGCCGTACCGCCACCCCCATCCTCTGGCGCCGCGTCCACGGTTGTGGCGTTCCGCCCCGCGCTGACCCGAAAGCGCAGGTTGTCCACGTGCTCAACAGTGAGCTCCATTGTCTTGAACCTCTCAAACCAATCGCGGTGACTTCCCGCTCGTTGGTGCACCCCGCCCGGCGGGCACAACGAGGCGCCT
This sequence comes from Anaerolineae bacterium, assembly GCA_050049955.1. Taxonomy (GTDB): domain Bacteria; phylum Chloroflexota; class Anaerolineae; order B4-G1; family B4-G1; genus SKLM01. The sequence goes on from JASFVG010000491.1 coordinate 1,221, forward strand.
CAGGAGGAACCAAACCCGTCCAATCACCATGGGCAACCGGTAGGTATCCCAGCACACCAGGTCTGCACTTCCACATTCAGCTGCCGCGAACGACAAGCGCTTTCAGTTGTGGGCACGCTCTGCCCCACCGGCCGCAGAAGCAATCCCCGTGTGGCCGGCGTGTGGGGGCTGGTCCGGAGAAGCCCCATCGGTGTGGGCTCCACACCGGACGGAATCCGACGCGTGCTCACACTGGAAGACGTGAGCCACGGGCTGGAAGAGAGACTGGCGATGCCGTGCCAGGTGGGCGGGGGCGGCGTGACGCGCATCTGCCCTTCGTAGAGAGATCATCTAGCGCGGCATCGCCTGCCGTCATCCTGGCTTCCGGCCGCGGCCGACCACAAGTGGCCCGTGAGTCTACAAGGGGTATTCTGGCTCCTCCCGGCGCTGGCCGAGCATCTCCTTAATCGTCTCGACGATGGTCTCCGGCAGAATGGGCTTATCCATGAATACGTCAACGGGCAGGTACTCCTTGTCGGGAGCGAACCGGTAGGGCACCTGTTTCACGCTGTGGACCGCGGTCAGCATGAGGATGGGCAGATCCACAAGGTCATGTTCCTCGCGGAGGGTGCGCGCTACCTCAAACCCCTCAAGATCCTCTCCCATGATGACATCCAGGGTCACCAGATCCGGTTGCGTATCCAGCACCTTGGCTATGCCCTCCTCGCCGTCCGCAGCCATCTCGGCTTCGAAGCCCTCCGCCTCAAGCACCATTCGCACCGCGTAGCGGAAATCCGGGTCGTCGTCTATGACAAGTATCTTCGGCATGGCAAACCTCCCTCAGATCGTGGCTACTGGCGCATCTTGGCAAGTGCCATCTCGGCGGCATTCACCATGTGGTAGGCGATGGGCGACGCAGTCAGTGCAGGATGCGTGCCTATCTGGAACATCGCTATCTGTTCCGCCGTCATACGGTTCTGCACGCAGGCGGATACGGCATTGATAACCTCTCCAACTGAGGCCTCACCCATCACCTGGCCGCCCAGCAACACCCCGGAGTTGCGCTCAAACACTACCTTGACTTTGGTGTTGGCCGCGCCGGGCATGATGCCAGGATGGCGATTGGGGCCTTCGATGGTGACGGCGACCACATCGTATCCGCGCCTTGTTGCCATGCTCTCGGTGAGTCCAGCCGTCGCGAGTGCGACGTCACCGACCGCCGTTGACCATACACCGACCGTACCCACGTTCTCGCGCTTGATGCCGTACAGGTTGGCTCCCGCGATCCGGGCCTCCAGCGTGGCGATGGAGGCTAGCTTCAACGGCGATGGACCTCCGCCGAAGAAAGAGATCTTCTCCGCGCAGTCGCCGCAGGCGTAGATGTACTGATCGGATGTTCTCATCGTGCGATCTACCCTTACGCCGCCGGTCAAGCCGATGCGTAGCCCGGCCTCCTTCGCCAGATCCACGTTTGCCACCGCCCCCACGCCGATGATGACGGTGTCTGCCTCAATCACGGTGCCGTCGGCGAGAGCCACCTGCTCGACGCGGCCATTCCCGATCAGCCTCTCGACTCTGGCGCCGCCACGAACGCTGGTCCCCCTGGATTCGAGGAGTTGCTCCATCTCGATACAGAATTCCTCGTCGTACGCCAACATAAGGCAGTGCGGCATCATCTCGACGATGCTGACGTTCTTGTCGCCCGCCTTGTTGATCTCGTCGCCGAACTCGATTCCGATGAATCCCCCCCCAATCACGACCACGTCCTTGGCCGTCTCCAGCCACTCCCCGAGGTGGCTCAGGTAGTCAACCCCCTTGACGATGGTGAAGACGCCATCCAGCTCGAACCCCGGGATCGGGGGCATAGCAGGCCTTGAGCCGGTGGCCAGAATGAGCCGATCATAGGATACGTTGCCTGCTTCGGTGTGAAGGACCCTCTTCTTTGAGTCGATACCTGTGGCCTGGGTGACGAGGAGATCGATGTGGTTCCTAGCGAGCACCGCATCAGGGATGAGGTTCTGCTGGGGGCTCCCCAGGGTACCGAAGATGTAGGGTATGCCGCACGGTATCAGCACCTGTTCCTCTTCGCGCACCATAAGGATTGTGTGGTCCGGGTAGTGTCGCCGCGCCGTGATCGCGGCCGTCAGTCCGGCGGCGCTCCCGCCTACGACGACGATGTCAGCCTGCTTCATTGTGATTGCTCCTTGTCGAATACGTTCTGTGGGCGGGCGATAAGTTGCGTCTCAGAGACCCGCGGTTGCCCAGGCAAGGACAAGCAGTGGGTTTGCTTGCCTCTTGTGCACAAC
>JASFVG010000492.1:0-3498 GCA_050049955.1 Anaerolineae bacterium
TGCGCCATGCGGGAATCGAGGTGGGGCGACCGCGTATCGCCGGGCCGTGATTGGGAGCTGAGGGCCGGGCGACCGCCCAAGGGTATGGTGACTGGTGTTCGGCCTGACCCCGCTCGCGGCCAGGTCTCCCCTTTCCAGCGAGCGGGGTTGGCAGGCGAACGGCCTTTTGTTCTGGGATGACTGTCCGAGTCGCAGGAGGGAACCGTGTCAGAGCTGGAGAGACTAGCGGAAGAGGTCGCCCAGTGCACGAAGTGCTTGTTACATCGGGGCAGGACGCATGCTGTGCCGGGTGAGGGCCCGGATGACGCCACGATCATGTTCGTGGGCGAGGCGCCAGGCTTTCACGAGGACCAGCAGGGAAGACCGTTCGTAGGAGCCGCTGGCCAGTTCCTGGAGGAGCTCCTAGCGAGCATCGGCCTGACACGCAACGACGTCTATATCACGAACGTCATCAAATGCCGACCGCCGGGCAACCGAGATCCGCTGCCGGACGAGATCCGGTCGTGCGCAGCGTTCCTGGACCGTCAGATCGAGATGATTGGGCCCACCGTCCTGGTGACGTTGGGGCGTTTCTCGATGGCGCGGGCGTTCCCGAACGGTCGTATCTCCCGCATCCATGGAGAGGCGCGCAAGATCGGTGGCATTGTCTACTATCCTATGTACCATCCGGCAGCGGCGCTGCACCGGCCCAGCCTGCGGGGTACGGTGGAACAGGATATGCGGCGCATCCCGATGGTGATTGAGCGCGCGGCGCAGATGGCCGAGTCACAGCCGCCGCCGCAAGCGGAGCAGCTAAGGCTGCTCTAGAAAGGTGCAGTTGTTCTAGGGGGCCGCAGCTGCTGCAAGCTGGAGGTGGCCTCCAGGCGTCCCCCGGGGATCAGAGCTGTTCGCGTCGGCAGGGCGAAGGTTGTTGTTCCGCGGCGCCAACCTTGACCGTGCCGGCCCCTCTTCGTTTCCCTAGCCGCGCAGCCGGCGCAACGTTGCCTGGGCGAGCATCGCCGCGCCGATGGGTAGGCAGCGCTCATCGACGTCGAAGCGAGGGTGGTGGTGGTAGCGCTCGTCCCCCTCGATCCGACACCCCAACCAGAACATAGCGCCGCTACTCAGCCTGGAGAAGTATCCGAAGTCCTCAGCCCCCATCTCCTGCTGGCGGAGGTTGACGTTGTCGGCTCCGAGCATCGCTTCGGCGACCTGACTTACCAGGTCAACGGCCTCTGGAGCATTGACCATCGGAGGGTAGCCTCGCTCGATGGTGAGGGTGTAGTCGGCCCCCATCGTCTGGGTGATCTGGAGCGCGCGTTCGATCTCTGCGTGGAGCCGCTCCCGGACCTCAACCTCTGTGTAACGGATGGTTCCTCTCATCTGAACCTGCTGAGGTATCACGTTGCCGGCCTCACCTCCGTGGATGGAGCCAACGCTGATTACGGCCGGGTCGCGAGGATGGATGCGGCGGGAGACGATAGCGTGGAGGGCTAGGATGGCGTGCGCGGCAATGTGGATGGGGTCAACGGTGAGGTGCGGGTACGCGCCGTGCCCGCCCCGACCTGCTATGGTGGCCTGGAAGGCATCGACCCCAGCGTTGACGGATCCTGCACCGAGGGTGACCGTGCCCACAGGGGTGTTGGCATCGACGTGGAGGGCGAGCACCAGGTCGACGTCCTCGATGGCACCGTCTTCGATCATGCGCTGGGCCCCACTCTTGCCCTCGTCGTCCTGGATCTCTTCAGCGGGCTGGAAGAGGAGGCGAAGGGTGCCAGGGAAGTCCTCCTTGCTGAGGAGCTTGGCCACACCAAGGAGGATGGCGGTGTGGCAGTCGTGCCCACAGGCGTGCATCACGCCAGGGGTCCGCGAAACGTATGGGACGTCACTGGTCTCCTGGATGGGGAGCGCGTCCATGTCGGCGCGCAGGGCGACGATAGGGTGACCGGCGCCGTGTTCCCCCACCACGCCTGTGCGCCCCACTCCGGTACGGACGCGGTAGCCCATGGCGCTCAGCTGCTCCGCAACGAGCGTAGCGGTGCGGGTCTCCTGGAAGCCGAGCTCGGGGTGACTGTGGATGTCCCGCCGCCAGGCGGTGAGGTGGTCCTGGATTGCGCGTGCTCTTTCTAGCATTCTTTCCTTGGGTGGTCTTGTTGAGGGCTATGCGGTGTTGCCGGGCGGGAGCCTGGGTTCTGGCTGCGGCTGTTCGTTGGGTCCCATGTTGAGCTTGCGGTGCGGGCTTGTTCGGATGCGTGAGTCGCGCGGTGTCGCGTGCGGCGGCGGATAACGTATCCGCCGCGAGCAGGGAAGGGGAGCGTACGGTGCGGCGGATGATGTATCCGGCGCGAGGAGGGAAGGGGAGCGTACGGTGCGGCGGATGATGTATCCGGCGCGAGGAGGGAAGGGGAGCAGACGGTGCGATGGATAACGTATCCGCCGCGAGCAGGATGGGAGGGGCCGCGTCCAACTGCTTGCTCCTCATGCCTAATGCATCAGGAGGTGGTGGTAGGCCGATAGGGCGGCCTTGGCTCCCTCGCCGACGTGAACGAGGACCTGCTCCGAGACCATGGTTACGTCGCCGGCGGCGTAGACCCCTGGCCAGCTGGTGGCGCACATCTGGTCGACGATGATGTGCCCGCGGCTGTCGCAGTCGACCCAGTCCTCCACCAGTGCGCTGTTGGGGATGCGGGGCAGCTTGACGAATAGCCCCTTGACAGGTATCTCCCGTTCGTCACCGTCCGGCATGAGGGCCAGCACACCGCTCACGAATCCCTCCCCCAGCACCTCCTTGACGACCGCCCCCTCGGAGATCTCGACTCTAGCTGTATTGGCAAGCTTGTCGGCCAGAGGGGTGGTCAGGAGGGGCTCAGGAGCCAGCAGATGGACGCGATGGGCTTTGCGAGCGAGTGAGGCCGCGGCCCACTGGGCGCGACGACCAAAGCCGACGACGGCCACGTCCTTACCCAGGAACATACCCGCGTGGGTCGTCGCCGAGTAGCTTAGCCCACGTCCGGCTAGTCTCTTGGCCCCCGGCACGTCCAGGCGCTGTGGCTTGGCGCCGGTCGCGATGATGACAGTCTGTGCCTCGAAGCGGTCTCCGTCGGTGGTGACGACGACGAAGTGATTGTCCTTGGGCTTGACCTTGGTGACTCTGTCGAAGTGGCGCACGAAATCCAGGTAGTCGAGCTGGCGGCGGAAGGCCTCCAACAACGTCTCACCGCTGATGGTTCCACGTCCCTCGCTGTCCTCGAGCTGCATCTGATAGGTTGTCTGGCCGCCCCATTGCTCAGCAACGATAAGCATTTCCATCCGCTGGTTTAGCGCCATTGCAGCGGCACTGATGCCGGCCGGGCCGCCTCCGACGATGATCAGTTCATACATTACGGTCGCTCCTCGCTCAAATGTCGGTGAGTGGGTTGTCCGAGGCACGAGGCATTCCTCGACTGCGCTCGGAATGGCGGACTGCACCCGGAATGACGGGTTGGGACACGCTATCGGCCTGTGTCAAAGCTCGTTCTC
>JASFVG010000493.1:0-3488 GCA_050049955.1 Anaerolineae bacterium
CTCGGCGACAAGAGTCGTCAGAGCCTGGGCGAGTCCAACGCCGGCACGGAGAGAACCGACCAGCAGGGTCAATACATCGGGTAGCTGCTCCGTGAGCAGACGCTGCCGACGGGCCGCGCGGAAGCGTAGATAGGCGACGGGGACGGCTCCAAACACGCCCCCCAATGCCAGTCCGACAAGGGGACCCAGGGCCGGACCAATGAAGGGTCCTAACCGGAGCACGCCGACCAAGACACCCAACATGACTGCAGCAAGCACAATCAGCGCGAATTCGGTCGCCGTAAGAGGTACGTCCGCGCGATCCAACCCGGCAGCAATCTGCGGGCCAAGGCCGCTACCACCCAGCAGGCGCTTTCCAAACGGTAGCCTCCGCCGCCTCGAGTGGCTGACATCACTGCCCGTAGCGTTTGGTCCAAGGCTCGCACCGTAGCGCCGTAGCCGTCGCTCCGTCCATTCTCGACCACGAGTGATACGCCACACACCGACGAAGCCCACTAGCACGCTGGCGGCGACGAGGACGCCGAAGAGCAGTGGCCCATTGGTGCCAGGCATACGTTCTACACCTCCAAGCGTGAGATAGCGAGTGGTCGACTGCGGCCCGACTGTCCAAGGCGGGCCCCGGTTGACACCAAGGCATAGCGCTGCAAAGGCAGATGCTCCCTCATCTGTTCACCTTGGAGACCCTGAGCGCGAGCACGGATCCGGCGGTCATCCAAAGCATGGGTCAGGTCGTGACGTTGCCCCGACCACAGCACCACGACAATGATGCGAGGCAACTAGCGGGAGGTGCCTTCGTTGCTTGATCTTGTGAATAGCGCACGGGCTCTCCGCGATCCACGCTTGATAAGCCCGACTTCCGGCGGCACGTCCAGGTCCGGTGCTAGGTCCCCGATCAGGTCTCGTGTGATGCCGCGGATGGCACGGGCCACTGCACTCCGCGGGTGGCTGATAACCATGGGTACGCCGCGATTGATGCTGTGGGTCGCTAGCGGTTGGTCGTCGGGCACGCTGTGGTCGAAGCCGACATTGAGATGATTGGCAATATCCCGCTTGGGGACTCCGCCCTTCATGTCCGCCCTATTCAGGACCAGCGATACCTTGCCCGCTGGATAGCCCTGCTCTCGGAGCTCCTCAAGGACGAGGCGCGTGTTGCGCAATCCCACCATCTCCGGCAGTGCTGATACGATGATGCGATCTGCGCTGTCGAGGAACGCAAAGGCCGTCTCGTCCAAAGGGAGTCCCAGGTCCACCACCACCCAGCGAAACATGCGCATGAGTACAGTCAAGATGAGCTGTACCTGTGGGAGGGAGATACGCATCGACAGATCAGCAGGGGGCGGGGCGAGAAGCACCTTCATTCCCGAGGCGTGGTCCCGGAGAACCGCTGCAACCAGTTGCTCGTCAAGCCGAGCCAACCTGGGAAGCAAGTCCGAGATGTCGCGCCCGGAATCGACATTGAGGGCCACGTCGACGGCGGGCGCCGCGTAGTCAGCATCCACGAGGGCCACCGGCTCCTCGGTGAGTTGGCGGATCGCCGTCGCCAGATTGATCGCCAGCGTGGTGCGCCCTGTACCGCCCTTGGGTGCACAAAGTACGACGATCCGACTCTCAGTGGTCGGAGGCGATGGCTCCTCGGGGAGCTCGCGTCCCGGCGCCATCACGTGACGCAGTGTGGCGATGACGTCACTGTCGACGAGCGGCTTGGTCGCGAAACCCCTTGCGCCAGCGAGAACAGCCTGCGCGGCCTGTCTAGTCGCGTCCTCACGCACCAGAGCCAGAACCGTGGCGACGGTCACCGAGGCAACCAAGCGGCGGATAAGCGGCACGGAATCTCGCCCGCCCAGCTCGTCATCTACGAAGATCACGTGGGGAATCAGCTCATCGGCCCGGTCAACCGCCAGGCCCGGTTCGGAGATCCAGTAGAGCTGGTGGCCCACGCGAGAGCTCGTCAGAACTCGCTCCAACTGATCCCGGACATCCCTGTCAGCGCTGATTAGAAGGATCCGCAGAGCGCCTTCGGGCATTAACCTAGCCAACCGCGCCTCCCATTGACTTTCCGAACGTAGCGGGCTTGTGCCATCGTGGATCCGGCTGCCCGTGCGCGGCATGAACAACGGTGTGGCCGAACATCGAGCCTAGCTCGCTCTTCTTCGATCCCGTTGGACGCAGCCTCACGGCTCGGCCTCCTCCGTTGTACGATAGCTGTTGATCAGGTATTCGAGATCCACGGGATACGTCTCGAACTCGCCTTCCACTCCCGGGGCCCTTAGCACGATATCCCTGTTGGCCCCTGCGTCCTTGATGTACTTCAGAAGCAGAGCATCCTGCGGGCTCACGGTGAGCAGGTACGCCGCGACACCTCCGTCCTCACCTTGGCGTACAACCTGCGCGATCACGAGATTCTGGAGCGCGAGGAAGGTTGTCGATTCCCCGCCTGCTTCCGCTGCCCCGGCGAGTGGTATGCCGGTCTCGGTGAGCGCGTCCTTGGGCAGACTCATCGTGAGTAGCAGGTCCACGTGATCCCCGGGCTTCAGAACGCCGAGCCCACTCATGAGATCGCCGGGCGGGAAGGCCATCAGCACTTGATCATCGTTGATGAGTACTGCCGTGCGTCCGTCAGCCGCTCGAATGTCCGGGGCCACCACCCGGGGGCTCAGTATAATCTCGCCGGGGTAGAGATCGACCATCGTGATCTTGCCGACACCATCCTCTATCTTGCGCAGGGCCGTCTCAGGGGCCGCGTCAACCGGCACGTCCCGCAGCTCCAGGTCGTCGGCGGTGAGCAGCGATCGCACCTCGACACTGCGGGCCGCAGCGACAACAGACACGGCAGGTCGGGAGGGACCAGGCTGGTCAACACCCCTGGGCTCGGCGGTGGAGAGCGTCACGAAGGCCACGATGCCCGCCAGCGCCGCCACGGCAAGACCGGCCGCCAACCACACAAACCCGCGTAGACGTGCCATGAGTCCCCCCTCACTCGTTGCGCATAGTCGCAACCGAACGTAGCTGGAGTACCGGACTGCCACCGGCAGCCTGGATGATGGGTCCGGAGATCAACGAGTAATCGTAGACCACCTCGACGATTGTCTGCGAAATGGTCCGTGTCACGGTGATGTTCTGGGTGGTCAGAGCCACCCCGCCGGTCCGGCCGATCGCTGCATCAATGATGTCGTCCTCGGTGGCAGAGGGAACCACACCTGCCCTCGCACCCTCTCGCGCTGCATTGGCGACAGAGTTGTAGGCGAAGAACGCCAGACCGAAATCCACGATCCCAAAGATCAGCAGCAGTAGGAGAGGCAGCACGAGTGCATACTCCAGAAGCTCCTGACCCCTCCTGTCAATCCGACATCGCATAACGCTCAGCAGTCCCTGAAAGGCGGTTGCCGGCCGTCCCGCGGTCTAGTGACTCTGGACTTCTCAGGAAAGGATGGCAGCGTCCCCAATGAGCACGCTGCCGCCATTCCGTACCCGGTCACATCCGAAAGGCT